>CAJIZS010000002.1 GCA_905182075.1 uncultured Methylophilaceae bacterium
ATGGTGATGGCCTACAAGACAGAGGGATAACTCGTGATCTTGATTGGGGGGTCCCTGTAAAAAAAGGTACCGCTGAATGGCATGGAATGGAAGGTAAAGTTTTTTACGTATGGTTTGATGCTCCAATTGAATACATAGCAGCTACTGCAGAGTGGGCAGCTCTAAACGGCAAAGCTGAAAAAGAATGGCAGAGATGGTGGCGAACTGACAAAGGCGCCTCTGATGTAAACTACGTTCAATTCATGGGAAAAGATAACGTCCCTTTTCACACATTATCATTTCCAGCTACTATTATGGGTGCTGATGATAATTGGAAGTTAGTAGATTTTATAAAATCTTTTAATTACTTAAACTATGATGGGGGCCAATTTTCTACATCCAAAGGTCGAGGGGTTTTCATGAACCAAGCATTGGATATTTTGCCATCTGATTATTGGAGATGGTGGCTATTATCTAATGTACCTGAAAGTTCAGATTCTGAATTTACATGGGATAGTTTCCAACAAGGTGTAAATAAAGATCTTGCTGATGTACTTGGGAATTTTGTTTCTCGTATCACAAAATTTTGCCGATCTAAATTTGGGGAAATTGTTCCAGAAGGTGGTGACTATGGCCCTCGAGAATTAGCAGTTATAAGTCAACTCAAAGAACGTATTAATTCATATGAAATAAATATGAAAAAGATGGAAGTTCGTAAGTCTGCTTCGGATTTACGTGCTATATGGGCTATTGGAAATGAATACTTACAAGATGCTGCACCATGGGTATTATTTAAAGAAGACCCAATTGCATCAGCAACAATTGTACGTTTTGCATTAAACTTAATACCACTTTATGCTGCACTGTCTGAACCATTTATACCTGATGCAGCTGATACTATGGCTAATGCAATGAATGTTGTTAAAATATGGCCTTCAGATATAAATCAGGCTTTAGAAACGTTAAAACCTGGTCACACTTTTAATGTGCCAGAAGTAATGTTTGCAAAAATAACAGATGATGCCCGTGATGAAATGCAAGATAAGTTTTCTGGTAAAAAATAGTATTTGTTATTTATTTTTTTCAAATTCATCATTCCATATCCATGGTGTAATAAAATCACCTAATACACTATTAATTAGCTGATCAGAGATCTGCTTATCAATCTTATCTAATTTAGCAACTAATCCAAATTTTTTATCTTCAATAACATCACTCACAAATGCACCAATATTATTTTTTAACAAAGCATCCACAATACTAATGAAATTAGGATTACCCATAGGATCAGAGACACCACCACTAAGGGCCCAGCGTACTTCATCGACTATTCCTTCGTTTGCTAACCAGTTGATATCATCAACTGTCCAATGGTTAATTGGAATTCTTTCTTGGTTTTTAACTATTCTATAATATCGTTCACATAGAACACATGTTAAATTACAAAAACTTGTTATTTCGCAGTCTACTTCGTGTACTTTCCGCATTTTAGTATGCATGTTTCAATTACTTAATTCTAAATGTAATCTTTTGATTTCAGAATGCATTTTACCTGTTCATATGCTAGTCTATTATTTACTTGGTTCATATGGCATGGTAAATGGTGTGTAATTTCTACGTTTATTTTTATTATGTCAGGAAAAGGTTGGTCGAACCAACTTATATGGAGGGCATCAGGAAATGCGTTTAGTAACTCTACTAAAATTAATTTGTGTATGTTAATTAGATATTTTTTGTTAAAACAATGTTTTACAAACCATTTTAAATGTTCAATATCTGGATGGGCATCTTTAGCAAGAGCATCAGTTATAACAATATCACTATTACTGTAAACATCGTCATTATGGAAAGGGTTATTATCTGTGTGTATTCTATACGGACTTGTATGTACAAATATTAGAGGAACATCATTAATTTGAGCAACATCGTTATATCTAATAAATTTTTTTGCCTTTTGCCATAGCCTGTATTCACTAGCACCAGGATATGAATGAACTTGATCAGCGTTTAATAAATTAGGCCATGCCCATTCTTCATTTTGTGTATGGCAAAAGCTATCGCCAATAATAATCATTTATCCATTCCACTAAATCTGTACCAGTCAGGTTTTTCGCTAATTCGTTGTTTGATTCTTAATTCAACTATTTTTTTGTCGTGATCGTTGGGTTGCCAATCGTTATACATCTCATCGGGCCATTGTTCTCTTTTAAACTTACGAGAAGGATCTGGATTCATTCTTCTACGTTTCATTTCAGTTATTAGTTTATCATATCGGTTGCTTAGATATTTGCCTTTGTTATAAAAGAATTTAACATGTCCTTTGTTTAAAGTAAAGTCTTTTGGAATATCTATTACACCATTTTTAGATCGTAACGAACGTTGTAATGCTGAGCCCACCATAAAGATTTCTCTATATTCTGCAACTAAATGTTGGTCAGCTAATTCTTTAGGATCAATTAGATTAATTCTTGTCATTTATCCATTCCGCTAAAGTGATATAATAGTATAGTATAATGCAATGCTTTTAGCAAGTCTTTTTTGTTCTTGCCTTCTTTCTGTCCGAAACGATAAAGATACTTAATAGCATTACCGCGAACAAAGGACTCAGCAATACCAAGATGTTCAAAAACATCTTGTATTTGAAACGGCTGATCCTGTCCAGCATAATGTTCATCATATGTACCTTCTATATATTTTGTTAATTCTTTAAGAATTTTATCTTCGTTATATCTGTATTCCATTTTTCCTTTTTATTACCAAACTAGTCTAGAAACCCAGACAATCCTATTAAACTCATGTTTTTGTTTAGGTACTGAGTGGAGACTGCTTTCGGTATTTAAATATGCAAAATAAGTTCCAGGTAAACACTTTACTTGCTTAACTGGTAATATAGTATCTTTATGTTTTTTATAAAATATAGCACCTGTTTCTGGATATTGATCAGTTTCAGGTAGATAAATGTGTTGGGTTATACTATGTAAAGCACCGTCTGCTAAGGAACAGACACCGAACGTACCTTCGACTACATCTAAATTTAATTCTGTTTTATAAACATCAAATGCAATTTGATTATAATCTGTATGTATATCTAGTTTTCCGCCCAGCTTTTGTAATTGAAAATCTGACGTAAAGATATACTTTGTTGGAGTATCAATTCTAAATACATTGAATAGATGTTCTGCCTGTTCTTTTGTTTCAAACTTAGAAAAAACGTTAGTAGTACTTTCGCCTTTATATATTTCAGGACATAAATCGGGCCGCGGATCAGCAGTCCACTCAATTGAACTATATATATTTTTACTAAGCTCTATTGGATTCTCAATGGCGTTCTCTTGTATAATATGTAAAAACGGTTCTTCAAATATCATTAATTTAATGTATAAGAGAGAATATCATTACCAGAAGCTTCGGGAGTTATTTCGCCCATTTTTATTATTACTGAATGTAATTCGTCAATCATATCATCATCTTCAGGATAAAAAAGAGCTTCATCTGCACCCATTTCTTGAAGATATTGTTTTGATTCAAGCAGTTGATCATGTTCAAAAGTTATGCCATTAATAACTAGCCTTCCATTAATTACTGTAATAATAGGATTTTTCATAATTTACACCAAGCGAATCGCAGGTTCCAATCATAGTTTACGCAATAACCAGCATCCTCTAATAATTTTACGGACCTGTAATGTTTAACATGATTTACGTCATCAAAGATAACAGTTTTCTTTTTTAATTGCTCACCTTGTAGTGACATTACGCCTTCTTTAAATTCATAGAAGCCCATGCCACCAGCACTATCTAAAAATACTAATTGTTCTTGATCGTTACTAATTAGCATTGGCAACACATTTTCAGCCGGACACTCAACATTAACTTCACGTACATAAAAATCACGTTCCTGAGATAAATCCCTTACATCATGTTGTACACCAAACGGATATTCATGATCGTTTTGTAGCATATGTTCAATTGATCCTTTACGGTCCATGCTTAAACCATGAATAACTGTTACATTTGGATATTTCTGTAAGTTTTTTGTTGCGTCTTCGGCTCGTTGCTTATTACATTCTATTGTAGTAGTCTTAATACCAGTACGAGCAAATATAGTTGTTGACCCAGTACCCATAAATGTACCCGTTTCAACTATGTCATCAAATTGGAAGTGATCACACAACCAAGTTACTGCTACACTGAAATATTTGTTCTTGTTTAATTCTGTTTCGTATGCCATTTAATTCTCCAATTATCTTCTATATAGTATAACATAAAATTGCCCCAATTAAAAGAGTAAACATGTCCAGTTTATATTTTTCAATAAAATCAAAAAATTCAAAAATAGTAATATCAGCATTTTTTTGGAGTAATCTTCATTTTGGTCCTGTTGGAATGGGTGCAAAATCTAAGCTTTTAAATAACTTTTTATCATTAGGTAACGGGGTTTTGATAAATCATTTAGCAACTGATATGAGAACATTTGATTATAATTTTACATTCACACCATCTTTTTCAAAAACAAACCATGATGCTTCTTCATTTTGTAAATAAGTTCTATCTTTTACTTTTAATAATTCATCTAAACAACCATTGTTTGGAAAGTTATAATCATAAAATGTATAAAATACATTTATTGTTTTAAACCCTTGAAGTACTACCCAATGTCTAGTAGCACCAGGATGTACAAACCATCCGTCACCGCATTGTGTAGCAAATATAGGACTACGTTGTCCTTTATCCGTCATGTCTTGAGACATCCAATAAAACTTTTGCCAAAATGCAATACTTCGTTGGACATAATCATTAAGTCGTAACTTTTGTATCCAAGGATCTGCTACATTACGCTTTCTATTAAATGTTTGTATAATTTGTGTATATTGATCTATTGTCTCCCAACTAACTTCAGCAAGGTGGTTAATACAATCTACTAAGTACTCCGCACCTTGTTTATGCCTATTCCAATATTCTTCACATGGTATTGTATCAATATATACTTTAGTTGCTGTATTTTTAATATCATTAAAATACCAATCAATAAAGTCATGTCTTGTTTGTTCTACTTTTTCATTTAACTGCATATGAAGTAAACTTTCCGTCAGTTTTATACAATACTAAATTTCCTATTTCTACTTCATCGCTTGAGTGCATTCGTTCTTTAAGCATAATAAACTTTCTATCCCCAAAAATATTATTATATAATTTTTCTAATGGAGTTTCTGTGTAGTGTAAAATAAAACATTTTGTTTTATCATGTATTGTTAAATCAGTATCTGTTCCTCTATTTTTATAAATTTTATCTACTGCTTGTCGCATCCAATTTTCTACATAATTTGTAAAGTACGGTGCTTGAACATCAATGTCCGGACATAACTCAGGATGAACACTCTTATCTAATTCGTAAGGAAAAATAACATAAAATGTACCTCTCTCAGTCCATCCGGGTTGAAACAAACCTTTAAGTTGTTCTCTAGTTTCTATTGATTTTCTATATGGTATATCAAGTTCGAATATATGATGATCATATATCATTGAATATGCACTTAATGCATTGGATGCTATAAACGACCATTTACGGGTTCCTCCAGGATGTATGTTATAGACACATTTATCATTTGTATTGCTCCAAGGCAACATTAACATAGGATCACGCATTACTTTTTCTTCTTGAAATTCATGCAATAACCAAAAGAACTTTTGCCACCAAAAAAATCCATCAGCAAGTAACCCGTTAGACCGAATTTGGGAGTTGTCTAATTCTGTGCCATAATCATATTGAAAATTACTATTTTCAATTATTGCTAAGTAGGCATCAACTGCTTCCCTATCTGCAATTAAAAGAGCATTAGCAAATCCTAATATTTCAGCCTCTGCTAGGTTTCCACCAGACGAAAATAATAAAATATCGCCGATTTCTTTTCTTTTAAACTCGTGTATTCCTATTGTAACGTTGTTTTCTTTTGCACAATGTAACAAGTAATCTATTGCACAATCGTTATACTCACTTAACGAGTCTATTGTTTCGTATGTATGTGTTAAAGGGTTCATATAATGATATCTGCATCTGCCATCGTTGTGTTTTTATAACGCCAACTTGATGAATAGATTGTGCATCAAATGCTATTGGTGTTGAATAACTACAACTGTCTATTAAATTAAATTCTTCATCTAAAAACTCTATAGGAGTATCTGAATAATCATCGTTAAGAGGTAAAACTATACCAATTTTTCTATGACCATCTTTATGTCGTTTAAATGAAAATCCAGGTTCATAAAATTTAAAAAAGATACGCCCTTCATGTATTTGTTCATCAAGTTGATTGTATATGCTAACTACTTCTGGATTTAATATAAAGTCTTCTAATATTTCTGGGAGTATGTTTGGTCTTAGTTCAAGATGTGGACTTTCCCATCCTGTGCCTTTGAGGTACCATTTATTTTTATACTTTAAACAAAAATCTAAAATAGGTTGTTTATTGTATTTTATATCAATAAATTTAAAAAAGCTCATTCTAGTTTCTTTTTTAATCTGTATGCTTCTAGTCGTTGTAGCCTTGCTTCCTCTAATTGATCTTTCATATCAGGATTAATATAAGACTTATGCCAATCACAGTCAGCGGTAGATACTCGTTCATATGTTCCGTCTGGTAATTTCTCACCTATTCTTTTACCACCGTGCTTATGTTTCTTCTTTTTGTCGGCCGATCGTTCTCGCTCCATCATATGACGCCATTGTGGAGTTCCTTCATCTCTAGCAGTTTTGTGTACTTTCATGCCCATTTTTATTCCTTTGAATATTTAGGATAATCTAATATTAAATTATTAAATATATTTAATACTTCATTTAGTCCCGTGGGATAAAAAAATTATAATTTTGTTCTTTATAATAATCTCGATTACTACGAAATAAGTCTTCATCAAAATTAGGTATTAGCGAACTTAACGCTTTTGGGTTTTCCATAAAACATTGTTGTGGAAATATTATCCTATTATTTTTATGATACAAACCAAAAGAACGTGAATAATGTAAGTGTCGAAAGTACAATATCTTGCCGAGGTCGTATGGATCATTGCCTGTATAAACTGATTCTCTTTTTACAAAATGTACAATATATGGACCAGGTGCAACTTGTAAAATAATATCTCCGTTTTCCTTTGCATAATCATCTAATTTGCTATCTTCTATACAGTGAGTAAATCCTGCTATCAAATTATTATCTAGCAAACATTCTCTACGTATGTCAAATTCAGTTCTTGAAAATTTCACCTCATCAACAAGTTTAACAATACCTTTAAGTTTATCACCTCTTTGGAGTTCAATCCAATCACCAAAAAATCCTTCTCGATAATGAACTTCATAAAATTCAGGAGGTCTATCTTCTTCATCCAGCATACCTTTAGAACCCCACGCCGATTTTGTATCTTTAAGATCTTGTTGATTACATAAAAGTTCTAAAAGATAAAGGAGTTACAATTCATCTATATCATATAATGGTTGCCACAAAGTGTATCCGTTTATCATTAGAGCTATTAAAAAATGTATGCGGAGTACCAACATATACTTTGTAAAATTTACCGGCTTCTAAATGAAATTCTTTTTCATATTTCGAATAATAAAAACGGCATTGTTTGTTTGTGTGTATTGGCAAGTGTAATCGCCAACCTTTATCTGTATGAATGCTATAGTTTGATTTTGCCTTAAGCAAATTAAGTCTTGATCGATATAACTTAAAATGATTTATAATTTTTTCAAATTCTTAATTTTTAAATTCATCATTTATCTCGTTAAAACTTGTTTCATTAATATCTATAGGATAGTCGCCTAATGCCCCAATTCCGTCAAATAGTTTCCATGGATACGGAACTGATGTTCGAGATTGAAGAGAACACCCACCTAGCCTGTTAAACATCGAATGAGCTTGGATTTTTTCTGTTATTGTTAAAACATTTTCAAAATTAATATCAAGTGGTAGTTCTTGAATTAGGTCCATTATTTAAAATCCGAGAATTCCAATGTCTTAAGTCGTTGTGCAATAACTTCAACTTTATTTTGCCACAGATAAAATTCGTCGGGCGAGCGTGCCTCTTTAACTCTGCGAAATCCTTCATTAAGTTCTCTAATCATTTCCTGTTTTTTACGCTTTTTTTCACTTAATGGTCGTTTTTGTTTTTCGTAATACGATTGTCTTGATCTATCATTGTAATTAGAATATCGTCTATCTTGAGCCATGTTAACCGCCTTTTTCGTAATTTGATTTAATGTCTTGGTATGTTGAATTTTCGATAGTGTCTCCGTAACCATCTCTTAGTAAAACAGCCTCAAAGTTCATTGGAAATATTCCAGTAATTGGAACAAAACTTGTTTTACTGTATATTGCTAACCGTATCCAAAAATAATGAGCTATCATATCTTTGAAAAAGTTTAAGTCATATAGGAGGAATTTATCTTTTGTTAAAAGGTTATATAAATTTTCGTTAAAATCTTTTGTATAGTCTAACCATACATCAGTGTTACTTATAAAAACATAGTCTCCAATAAATGGTAATGAACTTTTAATATGGAGCCATGAAGTGTACACTTTGGATCGATACCATTCACTACTATTTAGTACTTTAAATATCTTTGACCAGACCTGGTGTACCTGTGGATGCATTATAGTATCCATACGAATTTTAATAACCCAATCATAGCCGTTACCCATTAAATCATCTTCTTGTATGTAATTTTTTAACATTTCAGACGCTCGATAGGCACTTATATATTGTCCAAAAAAGTTTTTAGCATAATCAGAAGGAGTTGAAGTATCAAAGAAAATAGTTTCTTTTAAATTTTGATTAAAGTGTTGAAGTTTATCACACCTGTAATTATATTCACGTACTCTATCAACAAACTGATCTATTTCTTTATTAAAATTTCCTATGAGTAATTTTGTTGGATGCCAAGCATCTTCTAGTTGATTGCGATAAGTTTCGTTGGCCCATGAATGAACAAAAAAATCCATTTCATATTCGTCATTTGGATAATTACTCTTATGATTAAACCACCATGCTCCTTCTTTTATAAATCTAGGAAGACCAGTAACAAGAACCGCAATTTTCATTTATTCCTTCCTTGCTCAGTATTAGTATAATGTTTAGCAAGCTCTTCATATGTGCTTTCTTCTATTGGTTTGTTCCATCCCTTGGGGCGATATAAACAAATTCGAAAATCTACGGGCATTGCTCCACTAATTGAAGCAATATTATATTCTTTCATAAGTAAAAATTTATACTCCAAAAAAGTGTTAATTTATAATGTTAATTTATCTTTAGTTAACAAATCAAACAAATTACCTTTAAGATGTTCAGCATACTTTTTCCAACTAGAAAAAGATGCAACACTTATTAAATCGCCAAGCATTGGTAAACCTTTTTGAATAAAAAGCCACGGAACAAAAATACTGGTTTCGGTATGTGATTTAATAGCCGTAAATATACTCATCCATGCTTCGTTTGACATTGGATTTAAAATGGAATCAAATCGTGTTCGTATAACAAAATCATAATCAATAAATTTTACTTTTTGTGGATAGATATAATTTTAAAAATTGTCCTATATGGTAACTATTAAACCAAGTCCACACATGGTCATTGATATATTTTGTTTTTTCATCTGTTTTATTATACTCAAGTATAGGGGTAATAAAATTATTAAGGTGGGTTGTATAATTATCCATGACTGGATTATACTGAGGATTAATATCTAATGCTTTCCATTCTGTTCTAATATGACCATATTGGTTTGGTTCACCAGGATCCCATGTATGAACATAAAAATCCATATGATAATCTTTACCAATCGGAGAGCAATTGTTATGCCACCACCAAGAACCCTCGCGAACACATCTAGGCTGTCCTGTTAATAATACGGCAACTTTCATTTATAATTTATAGGCGATAATACTTAATAATACGATTACAATAGCTAATTCTATGCCAAGTAAAGAATGGTACCACACCCATCGGCTTTCATACCGCTTGTCGGAATCTAATTTTATTTGGAGTTGCTCGCCTATGCCTTCTTTAAGCCGTTTGGATTCTTTTGCCGCTTGGGATTGCAAATCTTCTAGTGTTTTTTGACTTTGCTCGAATAATTCTTTTAGTGTGCTCATACCTATATTTAACTTCATTTATCATCATCAGGATTATGTAATTGCGAAGACCACCATGCTTCCCAAGGAAAATGAATCCATATATTGCCAGAATCTTTTGCACAATCTCTAATCCAATAATTAGGTTCAAAGTTACATTCGTTATTCCACCAAAGAGTAGCAAATCGAATATCAATTTTATCAGTTTTACCTCGGCCATCAATATGATTTTGTAATCGAGCAAATGTTTCGCCTGAATCGCATATATCATCTACTATTAATATTCGTTTATCTGATTTCTTTGGCAAGTAATCTTCCCAATGCGGAAAATCTCTTAAACTTGCATGTATTGGTTTAAATGGTAAGTTTAGCCAGTGTGATATCATAACTGCTGGAGTTAATCCTCCTCGAGCTATTCCTACTACTACTTCGGGTATAAACTTGGATAAGACTAGTTGTCGTATAAGTGTATTGACGTCTAGTGTCATGTCTTTCCAGCTATACCAGATATATTGTGTATCCTTCATGTTAATAATTCCTCTAATTCAGGTAGATAATCGGTTAATTGTTTGTTATATAATTTATCTTGTAATTTATAATTTACTTTAAATTCATCAAAAAATACAGGATCAAAGTTAATAGATAAAAGAGATGATATAAACGCATCTTTTAATTCTTTAAATTCGGTTCCTATCTTATTTACTTTATTGATTGCAACTGCCTTTACATTATCAGGTATTGCATAAACACTTGTCCACTGAGGTTCAGATACGTAATTAGGGGATAATAGATCTAATTTATTTTTGTATGCCCATTCCCAAATATTAGTAATATCTAAAATATTAAAAATTGTTGTTGCTGTTTCTACGTGGATTTCTTCGACATAATCTTTAAACTTGGCTACATTACTATTTACAGTATTCCAATTACCTGGATGTCTTATGTAATTGTATGTATCTCCAATTCCATCAATACTAAGAACAAACCAAGTTTTTTTAAATTTAGATAACTCATTGTATAATTTTTCATTGAATAACGTTCCGTTTGTTGTTAATTGTACAATGCAATCTTTATTAATTTGTTTAAGTACATCAATAAGCTCTGGTATTAATGTAGGTTCTCCGCCAGTAATATTAAGTTCATGTAATCCTCCGCAGGCTTCAATTAAACTGGTTAAAAACTTTTTTTGATTGTTCTTTAGAGGCGATAGTAAATGCCTTATTATTCCTCCGATTGGTAAAACCGTATCCACACCTTCAAATGCTTCTTTATTTTCCATATGAGGCAAATGCCCAGCTTCTTCAATAAAATATTCTTTCATATTGGGTAACAATTGTTTTAACTTTTTTAACATGTGTTCCATTTAATATTAGATTTTTAATTTGTTCTGTTGTATATCCGTGCCATCCTTTATTATTAGCTTTATGAACTGCTAATTGCCTTTTACTTTTAATACTATTTTTTTCTTTCTTTTTACATATATCACACGATTTATGCCACTTTCCGGCAAGCATAGTTGCTCGTACATTTTGTAATTCGTTGCTATTCCAGAAAGATTGGAGGGAGGTATCTTGTACAGATGCGGGGAGGTCTCTTGCTTCACAGCAATGACTTAAAAAACTATTAGTGGCTACGTGAATTGTTGTCCAAGGCCATGGACAAATAGTTGGACTAATATCCTTCAGGTCGGTCATTTTGCACACCCAGTACTGAATCAGCTTCAATTACTCGTGTAACTAATTTTCTTCCGCTGGTTGCGTGTTCTCTAGTCCATCGACCATGTGATACTAACATATAATCACCTGGTTTAATATCATATACTTCAGGGCCGATTGCTTGGCATTTAAACCAACGTGGGCGGACTCCGTCTTCTTTCATGTTATCATCTAACAGAATAACACCGGCATCTTCGTCCGGCTTATCAATCATCTCAGCTAAAATCTTATCTCGCATAGCTTTTATTTCTTTACTCATTCTGCACCTTTTTGGTTTATGTCTTCCATTGTTCCATCACTGTACTCGACTTCGAAATACTGTTCTCCGTTGTCCCTTGTTCTTGCTGTACGTGATACTTCTGTTACTTCTGCTTTAACATTCTTCTTTGCAGAAGGTGGTGTTTCAACAGGAGCACTATCTTTCTTACTTTCTGGTGTTTGTATACTTACTTGTTCCGTTACACCAGTAACTACGTTATCATTAAATTTGTTAGCAATTTCTTCTCTAGGAATAGTTACTTTGTTTCTATTGTCAATGATGTCTCCACGAGCGTTCATGTTTAAGTTGCTTACTGCTCTTACTTTCTCATGTTTTGCCGCGAGAGCCGACATGTCTAATGTTTGGCCCATTGCTGTTTTTACTCTTTTCATTTTAAGAACTCCTTGATATCAAGTTTATATTTTATGCTATCTATGCGATGCACACCTAACAAGTATAAGCAATAGCTAGCTACACTACTACCTCTCCCTACACCTAGCACAATGTTATTTTCATTGCATACATCTACTAAGTACTTTAGGAATTTTAACACAATAACCATACCTCTGTTTTCGTATTCTTGTATTATTCTTTCACGTTCAGTATCCGTATGAGAACGACATTCTAATAAAAAGTGTTCAATATCGATGTTTTTATATTCATTGGGCATCCACCATTCAGTAGTTCTATATTCGTCTTCAGTTGATGCTTTAAAAATATCATTTCTTCCTTCTACACAAAAGTCCCAAGGTTGTACATCATTTAATAATACCTTAACTGCTTCTTGTTCTGTATAAATTGGATTTAAATTTTTATCTATTCTCATGTACTAATTAGTTCATGTAACTCGTCATCGTCACCGGACTCGCTTTTTTCTCTATCTTCTTTTGCTGTTTTCTCGGCTATTGCCATATCAACAGTATCTAGTGTGATATTAATTTGATTAACAGCACCAGAATACCCACCTCCTGCTTGTTGCAATTTAGTTATAAGAGTACGTCGCATTTCAAGAAGATCTTCGACTGTTTTACCTGATAGATCAAGTAGAGGATTAAACATTTAAAATATTAACTTCATTAAAAAATTAATTTCGTCTTTTTTATCTTCAGCCATCCATGCTGTAAAATGGAATTCACCTCTGTGAGGCCAGTGCTTAATTTGTTTTACTACACCTCTAGGACCTTTCCATTTGCTCTTACCGAGCGTTCTATTTAGTAAACTAACAACCTTATAAAAATGCTCTAAGCGAACTGTACGATCCCGGCTGGGACGAATAGCTATTACCATTGGAATATTGAATGGATTCATTAAATTCCTGCTCTTATTTGCGTATTATGATAATCAATTTCTTTTTGGTAGATAAGTTCTCTCCGATCCGTTAAATTACAAATCTCATCCATTGGTATATCTATAATAGGATACGATCGTTTAACCAATAGTGATACACCGACTCGTCGTTCTCCGTTACCAAAAGGAAAATCTACAATATCATATGTGCCATCATTATATATAGTTCTTAAATCATGCATAAATTCTCTACTTCCATCAATACGTAACGTATCATGAAATACTACAATACCGGTCATACTTAAATTTGGATATATAATACTAAAATCATTTTTAACTCCTTGATACGAATGGCATGCATCTATGAAAGCAAAATCTATACTCGGATGATTTTCATTAATTATAATTTCAAATTCTGGATGTGTTGTATCAATCTTTGTTAATTGGAAATTTGAATAACCTTTACTAGTAAGGTATGTTTCGCATTGTTCTTTACTTGAATATGCTGGAAATTGTGTTTTTAATCCATGTGGACTCCATACATCATATCCGTAAACAGTTCCACCTGTTTGTCTGGCGCCTTCACATAGATGTATTGTTGCATCGGCCTGGGCTACACCTATTTCTAATATTACCTTACATTGGTTTAAGTGTATTAGTCCTCGTAACAGTGGTCCGTAATCAGCCATGTATCCTTTTATATATCACCATCAATTCTGTTTTCACTACGTTCAGCAGAAAAATGTCCTTCAGGAAATCGTGCTTTAAGTTTGTCTGCATTGATTTGTAATACTTCATTTGGATCTACATTTAATGCTGTACAAGCATTTGCCCAATACCATGCTACATCTCAGAATCTTTGACTAATTCTGATATTTTCTTATCGTCTTCAACTAAAAGTATTTTTTTTACTACTTCAGTAAATTCACCGCCCTCGGACACTAAACCAAATGCGGCAGTAATAAGTCTTGGTATGTTAACATCGCCAAGCATTTCGCTATTTGCTACAGAATGTACTTCGCTTAATCTGTGAGAAAAACTAGCAAAATCTTTTGATTCTTTACTTGTAACAGAATCAACAAATTGCCTATATTCTTCTAATCTCATTGAAGCCATGCAGGTTTATTTTCTTGTAAGGTTGAGTCTTGCTTAATGTTAAAACTAGTCGAGCAACCGCATGTTGATGTTGCTCTTGGGTTTTCAAAACGAGGACCTGGAGCGGACAAATCATTTGTCCAATCTATAAGTAATCCGTCGAGTAACAAATGACTTTTTCTATCTACACATATTTTAACACCTAATGTCTCAAATAGCAAGTCTTTTTTTTCTGGACTATCAAATGTAAGTTTGTATTCGTATCCGGCACACCCGCCTCCGGTTACTTCTATTCGTAGATATTTGTTAACTCCTTCGTGGCCTTCATCGTCGGCCATTCTAATAAAATTTTTACTTGCTTTTTGTGTAAGGTTAATCATCTTCGTCGCCTTCTCCTGGTGCTGGTGAAAAGTGTTCTTTCTTTTCCGGATCACCTTCATATTTTTTTGTGTGATCCCATTCTTCCGCATCGGGTAATGGTCCTTTATTTGTTGTAAGATTAGGCCATTCTCGACTGTACTTAATATTTATATCAAGCCAATATTTACGCTTTTCTTCGGGTGTATCTTTGTGTTTTTCAGGTATAATTGCACCTACTGGACATTCTGGTTTGCATACACCACAATCAATACATTCATCAGGGTGTATAACCAAACATGTTTTCCCCTTCATAGAAACAATCTACAGGACACACTTCTACTTATCTAAATATTTACATTTAATACATTCGCCAGTTACAATAAATGTCATGTATAATGATCCATTGGTTGAGGTTCATTCCACATATCTAAATGTGCTTGTGCCTCCTCGGTCATCATATGTTGTCCCCATGGCGGATCAAATGTAACATCAACATTGGCTGTTTCAATTTCTTTTACTTCTAGTACGGCAGTTTTAACCCATTGAGGTAATTCTTCTGCAACAGGACAAAACGGACTAGTTAAACTCATTAATACTTTAACATCTGTTTCATTAATATCAAGGTTATAGATTAATCCTAAATCATAAATGTTTACTGGGATCTCAGGATCAAAAACAGTTTTTAACTGTTCAATTATTTTATCCTTTAAGGAGGTCATCTAATTCGCCTGATTCATATTGTTCAGTAATAATATCACACCCGCCAATGAATTCTTCATTAATATACAGTTGCGGAATTGTAGGCCATTCGGAAAAATCTTTAATTCCTTGCCTTAATTCAGGATCGGATAATACATCACGTGTTGTATACGAAGCATTTAAACTTTCTAGTATACTACAAACTCTAGCACTAAATCCACATTGTGGAGCCTCCGGCGTGCCTTTCATGTATACTATTACATTATTTTCTTTTATGTCTTGGGCTATTTGTTCTTTTATTTCCATTATTGTTTCTCTATTGTATCAGGATAAGGCCAGGAATGTTTTGCAACTTCAATCTTGGACTCGGCCTCTTTCTTTTTTCTATGTTCTTTTAACGTAGAGATATATTCACTCATTTCATCTAGATCATCATTTGTCAAACCAAGCTTACGTTTGTGGTGACAAGTTCTGGTGAGAATATAACATTTCTTTCTTATTGATGAATATTTGAATTTTATTTGCCATCAAAATTTAATAAAGATAATGCACCATAAAATATTAACAAATAAAATAAAAGAGCAACAAATGCTATTCCTAAAATCCAAACGATTGTCCAACTTAGTTTATCTTTCATGTGCAAGTTCCTTCATTTTCCAGACTAAATGGTTTAAGCCATTCGCTCTACTAGGACTAAACACTAATCCTAATTGTGTCATTTGTTGTGGATTAAATGTACTTGCTTCTTCAATGGTTATGTTGTTAAAGATTTCACAAACCATTCGTGCGAGACCTTGCGTTATAATTGCATCAGCTCTTGTTTTATATTTATTCTCATGAATAGAGCACCATAATTTACTAGTACACCCTTTAATAAATGTTTTATCTGTACAAAATTCTTCAGGTAAATCATTGCCTTTATCAGACCAATCCATGACATACTCATATCTGTCGAAATTATCTAATGAGTTTATTTCGTCTTTGATTTCTTCAAACGTTGACATACTTCAATTAACCCTTTTTCAAATATTTTTATATCCGACTCATCATTATAAAAACTTACACTAGCCCGAACAAGACCATTTTTATTTATTGAGCTTACATACGGTTCTGCACACAACATACCGCCTCGTACTGCAATGTTTTTCCCTCCTAACAATGTTGCAACATCACCGGCATGATATTCCGTGTCAAATGTAACTATGTTAGCACCCTTTGCAGTAAGTGGTATACCTCCGCCTGCTAATACTGCATGTTTTAATTTGTTTGTTAATGCTGTTTCGTATTCAAATAATGTTTTACGCCCTTGTTCTTCAAGAAATTCACATGCCCGTTGTAATTGTATTGCACCTGCTATGTTTGGTGTACCTGCTTCAAACATTGCCGGACCTTCAATAAATGAATGCGTATGTTTTTTAACTTCTGTTATAATACCGCCGCCTACTTGATATGGTTTTAATTGTTTAAAATGTTTTTCTCTTACACATAATGCACCAATACCTGTTGGTCCGTATAACTTGTGCCCGCTAAAACTTACAAAATCAATATGTTCATACTCTAAACTTGCTTATGCTTTGTGCCGCATCAATATGCACTAATGCACCATATGCCTTTGTTAATGTTAATATTCGTTTATATGGCTGAATTACGCCATTTATATTACCAATATGTGCAAAACTTAAAATTGTTCTATGATAACGCCCTTTTAATCGATTCAATGTTCTTTTCAACTGCACTAAATCAATTTCTCCTTCGTCACTTAAATCTATATATTCTATATCGCATCCGGCATGTCGCCAAGGTAATAAATTTGCATGGTGTTCTGTCCATGGAACTATTACAACATCTTTTGTGGATAAGTCTAATGCATTAGAAAGTAGGTTAATGCTTTCGGTAGTATTTCTAGTAAAAATTAATTCATTTGCGTTAAATCCAGCAAACTCTGCGACAACCGTTCTTGCTTCTTCGTATGCATTTGATGCTCGTTGTCCTAGTTCGTGCGGGCTTCTATGTATATTGGCATTAAATTTCAAATAGTAATCATTTTCCATAACGACGTCAATAGGCGTCATTGTGGTTGCCGCATTATCTAAATAAACAATGTCTCTATATACTGGAAAATAACTCTTGTACATGGTTTATATTTTGTAATAAGCGTAAAAAGTTGTCACAAAAACATAATTTAATAAAAGATATTAAAACAGAAAATATTTCTTTAGATTTTTCAATACCTCGAGAATTCATATAAAAAAGTTGATCATTATCAAAAGTAGACATAGTGCAACCATGACTACACGACACATCTTTACTATAAATCCAAAGGTCTGGATTAGAACTTATTTCGCTTGTGTCGTGTAATAGATAATTCTTTATATCTATTGACGCACTTACTGCTTTTTGTTGTCTTGCTATTTCGATACCACTAGTAAATGATATTTTACCATTTTTACCCGCAAAATTTTTAGCAACAACATTTACATTCGTATCACTACCACAGTTTATATGAATCTTAACATCGGAGGTGCCACCATTACATGTTATTAATCAGCTGGTATAAATTGAATGGCTTAACGTTGTCATTTACAGTTATAATTCACTATCATAGGCATCTTCTGCTTTAGCAAATAATTTGTCTAATTTAGAGTGATTTATATCCTTCTGGCATTGTATCATAATGCATTGTAACCTTGGGTTTGTATTTTCTTTAAAATATTTTTATCATAAGTTTTTAATACGCCATCTTTAATTACATGTACTTTAGTTGGTTTTATAAAATCATATAACTTAAAGTTATGACTAATTACAAGGGCCGATCTATCCGCAGTCATATAATCTCGTAATGATGTACCAATAGCAGTTAATGCATCTACATCTAATCCACTATCAATCTCGTCTAACATTATAAATTGAGGCTTTAAATGAAACATTTGCATTATTTCATTTTTCTTTTTCTCGCCTCCACTAGCATTATAATTAACTTGACGCTTAAACCATCCTTCGCCTAACCCAAACTTAGTCGAAAGTTCATTATATGTATCAATTATTTCGCGAACTGAATATGTAGCATTAAGATGCTTTTTTGCTTCTTTTATCAATGCCATATTACTAACACCAGCAATTTCAACTGGAACTTGAAAACTCATAAACATACCATGTTTAGCTCTTTCATAAACTGGCATATCTGTAATATCTTTATCATTAAAAAATATTCGACCTGACATGTCGTCATATTCTTTTCCTAAGGCTATTGCTGATGAAAGGGTACTTTTGCCCGAACCATTTGGTCCCATAATAGCATGTACTTCTCCTGCCTTTGACGTCTTAGTCAACTTAGCCTTTTAATTATAGTCTTTTCCCTCTATCTTGGGCGTGTAAATTTTCAATCGTTAACATACTTGATTTTTTATCCCACTGATCCTTCAAGGGAGACTTCTAATAATTTTTGTGCCTCTGCGGCGAACTCCATTGGAAGTTTGTTTAACACCTCTTTACTAAAATCCATTAACTATTAAGTGCAACTGGCTTTTTCAGTATCAATTCCTCTTTGATTGCAATAAAAAATTTGATCTTCTCCTATCTTGCTTGTAGTGGCTTCGTGTTCAATTTGTGCTGAATTGCTTTTAGCTTCGATGTAAGGAAAGGTATGTGCACCACATTCATTTCCCATTAAAAGAGAATCACATTGTGAAAAATTCCGCGCATTTTCAGCACGAGCTCCTACTTGAACTAATCCCCGATAGCTATTTTGGGATTTTCCTGCAGAAATTCCTTTAGAAATAATAGTACTACGTGTGTTTTTTCCCAAGTGTACCATTTTTGTACCAGTATCTGCTTGTTGATAATTATTGGTTACTGCAATCGAGTAAAATTCACCTATTGAATGATCTCCTTTTAATATACAAGAAGGATACTTCCAAGTAATAGCAGACCCTGTTTCTACTTGAGTCCAAGAGATTTTGCTTTGGTTACCTTTGCACAAGCCTCGTTTTGTAACAAAATTATAAATTCCACCCTTTCCATTTTCATCTCCAGGGTACCAATTTTGTACTGTAGAATATTTTATTTCAGCATCATCAAGTGCAATTAGTTCTACAACCGCGGCATGAAGCTGGTTTTCATCTCTCATTGGAGCGGTACATCCTTCTAAATACGATACATATGATTGCTTATCAGCAATTATAAGGGTACGTTCAAATTGACCTGTTTCTTTTTCGTTAATCCGAAAGTACGTGCTGAGTTCAAGAGGACACCGAACGCCAGGAGGGATATAAACAAAGCTACCATCGCTGAACACACAACTATTAAGACAAGTCCAATAGTTATCTGCCATAGGAACGACAGTGGCCAAGTATTTTTTAACAAGATCAGGGTATTGTTGTACTGCATCATTAAAACTCCCAAATATAATTCCTAGTTTACCTAGTTTTTCTTTGTATGTTGTTGCTATACTAACTGAATCAAATACTACATCTACTGCTACTCCAGCTAGAGCCGCTTGTTCATGGAGAGGTATACCAAGTTTTTCAAAATCTCGAAGTATTGCCGGGTCTACTTCGTCTAAACTTTCGGGGCGTTTTTTTGGACTTGCAAAATAATGGATATTTTGAAGATCAATTATAGGAACATTAAAACTCGGCCATTTGGGTTGTTGCATTTTTTGCAACATCTTAAATGCGGTTAACCTAAATTTAAGTAACCAGGAGGGTTCATTATTCTTTTTTGAAATAGCCTTAATTATGGTTTCATTAAGACCTTTTTCAAAAACTTCACTTTCAACTTGTGTAACAAATCCTGCTTCATACTTTTTATTAACTATTTCCGTTAATTCTTTCATTAATGATATCCCAATTAATAATTTTCCAAATATTTTTTAAATATTTTGCTTTATCGTGTTGATAATCCAATGCCCAAGCATGTTCCCACCAATCAATAATCATAGCAACATTATCTACCATTTTGTGATTTTGTATTGTTTTAATATTGCCTTCAGTATCTATATAAATCCACCCAGAACCTTGTATGCCCATTGCTTCGCCAGCAAATTTACTTTTAAAATTATTAAACGAAGTATGTTTGCTCTTAATCAAGGAGAAGTTTGTACTTGTCCTAGTAGCTGATAATAAAACATTAAATAATACAGAAAATAAATTATGTAAAAATGGTTGCCCTATATTTGGATATTTTAATAATGATATTTGGACTGATACAATTAATAATGATAATTATTATGTAAATTATTATTCAATTACTTTACGTTTATAGGGCAATTTTTCTTGTACAAATTTCTCTTTTGAAACGGCCTCCATAAGCCGATGTTCTTCTTTAATTTCTTGTTGTATGTATTCTTTAAGTGTATTCATGTAAGTACTTATTTGATAATTGTATGTAACTTAAACCAGGCGGACACACCTGGATCTTTAAATCGTATATGAAATAACCCGCCAAGGTTAGCATTGGTAAACATATAATCTATAGATGGGTTACCAAACCGTTCCATTAATTTTATTAGTTCCTTATTTTGTAGTTTTTTTCCCTTTTATGCTATTTCTCCTGATTTTAGTTCCATTTACAGTTTCTTCGGCTTCCTTCGATGATATTTTTCCATATTTGATATACTCATTATTTTTGGAGCAGCTGTTGCCCTAATAAATGACCTTCCCGCCATGTTGCTTTCGGTTTCACGTACTTCTACTCTATAACACCAAAGCCTTTCTGCTTCGCCTTGACCCCACATATCAGGAATGTATATTCCATTCATATATTTGTATAACATAGAAGAAAGACCTTCACATCCAAGTTTTGGTAATACAGTAAGTTTTGCAATACCACGTTCTTGTAACTGTTTATAAAGATCCATTTCTGGGTCGTCTTCTGCTACCAATAATGTATGATCGAATTGCTGTTCTAAGAAACTTTTAAGTTCTCCCATTCCACCATAATCTGCAACCCAATTTCTAACATCCAAATAATCTGAACCAAAAAAGAATCTCATAGTAAAACTATAACCATGAATAACATTACAATGACTATCAGCCTTGTATTGTCTATATGCACAAGGAAACTTATCAACATATTCCTTTGTGCTATTATATTTGTATATTCTCGGAGTTCTATCTGGGAGGGTAATTTTGCTCATTTCTTTACTTCCTTTATGTTTAATTCTTTAAATGCTCTTTGCAATCCTACTATTTGATTAAAACAATCATATAATGCATGATGCTTCCATGTATCCGGAGCAGTTGCACCTGACATCTTCATCATTGTTCTTGAATCTTTAACTTGCCAAAACATCCATTTAAATCCTTTACCAACTGCTCTATGTGCATGTTCTAGTATAGGATAATCAAATGTACTACCATTAGCCCAATAATGATCTACTCCACTACAAAACTTATATAAACCTGTTAATGCTTCTGCTAATGGAACTCTTTCTTTTGAGTTAAATGCTTCGTCTTTTATATGCTCTTCTTGTTTTGCCCACCATTCCATTGTTGGGTCACTTATATCAAATTCGTCACCCTGTGATTCAACATCAACTCGAGCATAAAAATTAGGAAGCAATACCGATCCATCTGGGCACTCGGTTTCGTTGTTATCAAAAGGATTAAATTTTACTGCACCTATAGATAGAATCAAGGCGTTAGGCAAAGTGCTTAACGCCTCTAAATCAATCATTATGTGATCTTTTTTATTTTCAGTTTGTAATAGGTATTTTGATGTATCCATGTGAAATTACAATAAGTGTATTTAACCGTCTAGGATTCTCCAACCAATTAGTCGGAGGTCACGGCTGATATCAGCTTCGACACATCCTTCTCTACCTGAGCAGTAATAGTCGAGGTAATCTCCTCCATAGGTGCTGAGTGAGCTGACAATGCTCCCAGCACGACGCCAAGAACAAGCCCAATAGTCACTGCTTTTCTTAGCACTATGTACATGAGAATTATGATACCACCTATTATTGCATAAAGCACTATAGAGTCGTGTAGCATATCCGTTATCATTGTGTACCTTTTCTTTTATAAATTTACAATCAATAAGATCTCTTTCGAGATCGGGTTTTGCTTTTTCCATCCATTTTCAGCCATGTACTAGTATAATGTATTTAGGTTGAAATGTCAAGCACCAACTTCCTCTACAGAAACTTGTAAAGGAAACTCATTTTGTTTTGCGGCAATACTAACTTCCATTGCTTTTTGTTCGGCAATTTCAAAATGATAAACACCTGCCACACCTAATCCTTTGGTGTGGATTTCTTGTGTTATACGTTCTGCAAGTTCTTCTGTTCTATTAAACATAGTTCTAAGAACCCATACAACAAAATCCATTGGAGTATAGTTATCGTTGTGCAATATAACTGCAAAGTTTTTTGGTTTTTTGTGTTTTTGTTTTGGCTTATTCTTAACAGTTAAGCTGGTTTCTATTACTTCTTCAGTCATTTTTGAGTTTATTGACTACAAATTCTTTTTCACAGATTCCACCATGTTTTTCTATAACTTCGTTAACACGAGCAACCGGAACCCAACCATAAACAGTATCTGTTAAATTATCAGGATCTTCAGCAAATTCCTTTAGTAAAGGTTCTGGATCATTTGGAAAGCCTATTTCAACGCTATTGTAATGATCAGCAATGGCTCGTGGATCCGAGTACATTGACGGTCCTGCTTGCATTGAAAATTCAAATCCATCATCACATTTTACTTGCTTAGTGATTTTAGACCAACCAGTGTCTGGAAGATTGGTAAATGATCCGACTTCTTTAAAAGTACGGATCCAAGTATTCGCCCAATCTTTTACAATTTTATTTCTCTTATTTTCCATACTTTTGTTCCCTCTATAAATGATGCCCATTCATCACAGTATTTACGAGCTTCGTATTTTGAAGACGAGTGTAAAATCATTTCTTCATAATCAATTGTGTGACCTACTTTAAACGTTACTGCAAATCTTTTATCTGGTATACTCATATTATTCCTTCCATAGCCAATTTAATCGCTTTGTTCCGAATCGTAATTTTCCTGTTTTTTCTTTTGGACTTAATGCTTCCTGAAAGAACGATTCACTGTTATGACTTTTATCACAGATATACATATCAAAGTGTGGCTTATTCCCTACTTCTAATCCATGATACTTTGCACCCCATTTCTTTAGTTGCTTCTTCGTTAGTTCGGTATGATCTACTCCACTTATACATCCTCTCGCAGTCCAATAGACAATATGTTCTCCTTTTTCATACAGTGAATTAATATGTGCTATTCTTGCCTGTATTGGTTTTGCAACTGAATAATCACTATGTATATCTAGGAACGAGTCACCTGGTATTCCTTTTGTTGTACAAATGGTTCCGTCGATATCTACATATATTATCTTTTTCTTAGTATCTGATTTAAGTGTTCCATCCTTACCAAATACTTCTTTAAGAAGTGCAATACGACTCATACATCCTCTTTTGTCTGCCAAACATTTTGAATTTCTTCTTCTAAATTAAATCTATCGTATTTCATATTTTAAATCTTTATTGGAATGTTTACACTTGTTTCCGTGCCATCTGGAATACATTTGAGGAATACACGATTTTCCACAAACTTCACATACAATCTTTTTTCTATTTTTAGCAGCCAATGATAGTTTGGCTCTGGTTTCCGCATTTGGGATTAGTTTACCAACTTGTTTACCACCTTCTCTCAAAATTTCTCTACCTTCTTCAGTCAGTTTCCATCTGCCACTTGCTATAGCTTCTTTCTGTTTTTTACTCCAATTATCTCTTGCCCATTGAGGGGTAGCAGTTCCTGTTCTTGGATGTTTATCACTCATATTTCTTCTCCTGCACACTTCCCTTGTAACTTCTCTACGGATTCTTTCGTGTGTCCAATCTCTACAGAGAGTTTTCCAAGCAATGTAATCCCATTTGTTTTGATGTTCTTCCCACAACAAGCGATGAGCCTCTGCGTGTTCTTTAACAGATAACTCAACAATGTTGTCTGGATCGTCTGTGCCACCAGCATGTTTTGGTATGATGTGATGTTTGTGTGTTAGATATTTTTCCATTTCAACCTCCTTTGTTATATTTATACAACAAGGGAAGTTAACTCACAAATCTTCTTTTGGAATCAGCATGTATCCACCTTTGTTATATGCCGGTGCAACTACAAAACCTTGTGGAATTTTAACTTCTTTCTTCTTTTTAGGTTGACTAGATTTCCTACTGTTAGCCATCATACGCTCTGCATAATTATCAGGTATGTCTTCTAACACTGAACGTCGCTTAAAATTCAAATGATCTGCGGTGTACGCCATATTTTTATCTATCATAATTCATCTATTTTTAAGAGTTCAACTTCTTTGCCGTTACGGCGGGTTTTTAAATATCCTCCACTTTCGAGCATATCTAACGTTTTTGTTGCAGTTTCTTCAACTGCCCTACCCCATGCAACATAATAACCTAAGGCTGATCCTATTATATAAACTACTACTAACCAAATATATATTTCCATATTACCTCCTATAGACATAAAACAATTATCGCCATAACATACACTACGCCGAATAACACTAAACACTTACAAGTTTCTTCAATAACAAATTTCATACGACTCCTTCTTCTGCAAATATTAATAGTGTTTTGGCTAAATCTTTAGCCTGTGAACGATCTAATTTCAATCCTAACCGCTTGCCGCCGCTGGAACGGAGTCCATAATATGTTTCACCATCATCTTTATGGGCTATATAAAAATGCTTTACCTTTGGTGCATCAATAGCCCCTATTCCGTGTCGTGTCTCGTGCAGTTCAATATTGAATGATTCAGTTATACTCATTTTAATCTCCCACCTTGAATATTAAAAGTTTTGCCCTTTTACGGAGGCCCTTACTAGACAACCGCTTTGCAATTTTGTTTCTTGGCTTGCTCCAACAAGTAGCAAACTTTCTTCCTAGTTTATTTTCATTCATACGTACCTAAATATCATTTTCTGATGTAAATGCAGATGGAAATTTAGAAATTGTATCTGGTAATTCTGAAAACAGTAGAAACGATAAAGTTACTATTAAAAAAATAATACCATTCTGCACTAACAAAACTAAATGCATAACCTAAAATAAATCCTATTAGAATATATTTTAACACGGTGGAAAATATTGTTCAGGATGCAAGTTTCGAATTTGCCAACGTTGCCAGACAATGTTTCCTAAGTCGGTTTCGTCAATACCAATAAGTGCAAATGTTTTATAAACTTGAGCTGGGCGAGGACCATCTATGGTCTCTAAGGAATGGGTTGCTCCACGTTCCTTCGCCCAGTCACTCGGTGCGCCAAAACTTGCATAATGACGAAGGTTTATTTCTTGTTCAATGAAGCTGATGTGGTATTCTTGAAGTTGCTTTAGCATGTAGTCTCCTATAAAAGGATTAACTAAATTTAACTTATACTACTATTATACTATCTTTGCAGGAAAAGTCAACCTCTTTTTAACTTAATTTCAGATAAATATTATTATGATATTGTGGCAAAATATTTAATTATAAAGCCATTTATTTTTATTCGTACTTGAGGCAAGACGAAAGAAATGAATTTAGGTTTTGTACTTTCCTTCTTATCGTCTGAACTCCTAACTTTTTAACTAACGGAGACTCTATTTGGAATACCCACTTTTTCTTAAAGTAATAATCGACGATAATGTTGCGAAAGCAATTATGCAATGGAAAGCATACAAACAATTTCTAGATCAAGAATTTGTAACTTTATTTACATTCAACTTAAATGAATTAAAACTTAGAGCTGGATATGCAGAATCATTAGAAGAAAATGAAGCTGAATACAAGAAAGCAATTAGTGCAGTTATGGCAGTAGAGAGGGCATTACAAACACCAAGACTGTCATGAAAAAACTAATCCTTGTTATAATTTTTATATTTGGTTATACCCAACTTGCATCACCATTACCAGAAATTTCCACTATTGTTATAGATAGTGCCCCAAAGAAATTATATACAGAACTATATTCAGATGAAAATGGCAATCAGTTTATGGTTGAAATCTACGAGGAGCCCCAAGAAGGAAACGATGTAATTCACTTTAGGGCATTTAAAAACGGAAAACTAATTAGCCGTAAGTCTCAAGCATTAGCAGACGGACACAATTTTACATTTTTTGTTGACGAAACAGAACAAAAATTAATGCGTGAAAATGCTAAAGAAGTGCTTCAAAATGTATTACGGGAGTTAATGGCAGAATCAGATAGGAAATTAAAAGATAAACTTGAGAAAATGTTTGACCAAGAAAAAATAGCCAAAGTCTTTCTGAAAAAATCAAAGTTGATTACCTGATGTTTCGATAGCGTCTGAGCAAATTGCAGATATGGCTAAACAACTTTCAAAACAAATTAAATCGCCAGATGTTTCAATAGCCTCTAAACAAATTGCCGATATGGCTAGATTATCTTCCGAAAATCGAATACTCCTGATGATTTTCGATATGGCAGATAAAATTCGAAATAACATTTGATGGAGGAACAGTTGGAGATATCGCTGAACGGATTTCAAAACAACTTAATGAAAAAGAAACCCCTGATAAAATAATTACAGATATGGCTACTCGTATTTCTAAGGAAATTAATGAAAAAGAAACTCCTAATGAAGTAATTACAGATATGGCAACAAGAATTTCAAAGCAAATTAAAACACCTGAAGCAAGAGTAAATGAGAAAGATCTTGCTTTAAAACTAGCAATAAGATTAACACAAGAAGAAAACCTTATTACAACAAAGATTCCGCCATATAAAGAACTATTGAAACAAGTTACTAAAAGTAATCAACGACAAGATTATGAAAATACTATAAAAATTCTAGACGAAGATATTGCTAATCGAACTCCTGAGGAACAACGAAAAGCATTAAAAATTTCTGGATTGATGTCTGTGCTTCTTGGATCTAAAAAATTAAAATCTGCAATTTCAACAATGGAAAATTTCAATCTACCTGACGATCCTGCTTTGCGTGAAATTGAAAAAGCATTGGCCAGTTGGCTTAACAAACATTTAATTGTTGATTAACTCATCTCATTAACTATTGTAAAGACATAGTTGTCCATATCTTCTGTTAATTCAAATTGGCATCCTAATCGAGAATCATCGTACCGAGTTAATGCATATGCTTCAAGTGTTTCGTCTTCTTCTTTGTTTAAACGCAAATATTGTAAATCAGGGGCCCTAACATGGCAAGTTGCACAATCGCAACATCCACCGCAAATACCTACTCCGTCATCTAGATTATTGTCTATAAGAGTTTTTAATAGAGTTTGTCCGGGTGTAAAATCTATTAAATGTTTTTTATTTTCTTTATCAATTATTGTTATCATGTTTCCTTACTAAATCACAGGTTATGCAATGTAGTCCTTGATCGAAGAACCATCTATGCCGAAAAGGTACTGTTATAAGCTCGTGACCTTCTTGTTCAACCCAAGGTTTTTCATAGTCTTTAACATTGATGATAAGTTGTATTTTGATCTTAAAATTCTTAAGAATTGATTTGAGGTACAGCTATCATTCCTAAAATTATCATCAATTAAACTTGCTACTTCCTTAGGATTATCTCCATTATAACCGAATATATCCCATCTATTGTTAGTTAATGCTCGTAATGTCTCGTCAATCTGTTCTGGCGGGTCTTCTGAATAATATCTTGGGTCAGCATTGAATCCATACTTATCGCAAAAAATATGCTTCCAGCCAGGAAATGTTTCATTAATAAGAGTTTGTTCTATGTCATTATTAGCATATACAACAAGTCCTTCTCTTAATGTAGCCATGCGAGCATCTACATGCCCTTCAACATCTGTGCGTACATATTCGCTATCGGGTAGCATATCTTTTAAACGTTCTAATTCGTACTCGCTAATTTCGTTACCAATAATTAATCTATCATTGCATCTAAAAATACAAGGTAAATGAACTGGTTGTAGTTGCGTATCCTGTAGATGAATAATATCATTATCTATAAAGTTTTCCCACGGCTGTCCAGCCAACGAATCTGGTCCAGCAATAACCGTGTCCTTGTAAACAAAGAGATCATTTCTTGGTGATATAGGAGCAATTTCTGTATCACCTGTTTTCCATCTTCTAACTTGTTCTTCTCTAATCAATTCCCAATCCGGCCTTATAACCTGAACACCGTGCTGTTCTAAAACATATTGAATATTATCAAGGTCTTCTTCTGTCTCTTGGGCAATTTTCATTAACCATGGTCTTATAGGATCAAATTTGCTGTAATCTAGTATTACTTTTAATGTATCGGGTTCTATAAATCCACCCAACAATACAGTTTCTAACGGATCCCAGCCATTTTTAGAATAACAATTAATCATGTTTTAATTTTTCTTGTAAGGCTGTACTTGTTGTAGTGTACATAAATTCTGGATCGGATTTATGTATGCGTCGATATGCTTCTTGAACTGCTAATGTGGTTTCGTGGAATCCGGATAAAATTAATTTAAGTTTTCCAGGATAATCGTTACAATCTCCTACTGCAAATATGCCAGGGGTGCTAGATTGGAATTTTTCAGTATCAACTGGTATACGTTTATTGTCATTATATATATCTTCCGGTAATCCTTGTACTAAGTTAGCATCAGTAAGTAGACCGAAAAACATAAAAATTTTATCCGCTTTAAGAATTATTTTTTCACCTTTTCTAGTTATTGTTACAGTATTCTCTTTAATTTCTTCCGGTTTCCACCCAAAAAACTTTCTAATAGACTCAGAATTTTTTACTGCGTCAACATTTGCAGGTACTGCTTTAAATTTTTCTGATCTATGAATAAGCGTTATCTTACATTTATACTGTAATTCTAATGCCCAATCAATTGCTGAGTCGCCTCCACCAAAAATAGTAACAGCCTGATCTTTAATTTCATCTATATTTTTTACTGCAAAATTAACTAGGTTGCTGGCTTCGGCGTCTGCTAGTCCAATTACATCAGGACGTCTTGGTATAAACTTACCTGGCCCGGATGCTAAAAAGATATTTCTAGTCATTAAAGTTTCACCAGTCGATAGTGTAACTGCATAATTTCCTAGTTCATGCCTTTTAACAAAATCTACATCTGTGTCTAAAAAGAACGTTGGCTTAAATGGTTTTATTTGATCCATTAACGCATGAACATGTTGTTTAGCAGTTTGGTATGGAACACCGGGTATATCGTATATTGGTTTTTCAGGATAAAGCTCAGCACATTGCCCACCAGGTTTATTATCTATTAATATGCAATTTAAACCTAAAAGACCTGCTTCAAAGACAGTAAAAAGAGCAACTGGACCAGCTCCAATAATTACAATGTCAGATTGTTTTACCATTATTCTTTCTTCTTCATCTTTGATTCTTTTCTCATCAAGAATTCTGGCTTCAATTATTTTTTAGTTCTAGTTGGAAATCTACTAATAGCATCCAGCATCCTTTCTTTGTCTAAGTCCGGTACATCTCTATTAGGTATGTAACAGTTCTTACACATCATATTACATCTGTGTGTAACATCTATAATCACATCATGGAAATGATTATCTTCTGGTTCGAGTTCGTAGTAATTCATATTATCATTCATACTACTATTTAGTTAGACTTACGAATACCCATTATTAAATTTTGATTTACAAAAAATGGATATATCATATAATGCTGTATATAAAATTCTAAATGGCCAGAAGGAAAAGGTGAGAACTTGATTCCAATTTTCTGTTCTAATTGTCTTTGTGAAAGTACCATAGTTCGTTGAATATATCCAGTTGTAGTAATATATGAAAACCCTATTTCATAACACCTATCAGGCGTTAGATATAAGTCCGAGTCCATAAATGAAAGCGTATCAGGAGTGTTTAGAATTACTTCTGAGTGGAACATATTAATAAGCGAAACCTCAGTTACATTACGTACTTGAAACTCAGGTAATTTATCTAAAAAATATGTGTTAAGAGGGCCTATAGTTTGATATAAAATGCTATTATCTATTTGTCCAATTGTCCACTTTCCAAAATTAGGGTGGCAGTACTGATCTTTTGTACATACTATGTTATGTGCTGAGAAAATCTCATTAATTTCATCAAATTCTGAATTGCCAGCTTCGGTAGTTTCGATTCCGTTTCGTTTTCCAATACGTGATGGGGGCCAGGTAGGAAAATTATAGTGTAAATCTGTTTGATAATTAAAACTCTTTTGTTTACTGGCCTGTTTACCGCAAGTAAAATATATTATTAAATTGTTAAGATATTCGCGACTATTCATAATAGATAAAGTGGGGGCTTCTCTCCATGCCCCCACTGAAAAAATGTTAATTGACTACGATAGGAATTTCCTTAGGCTTTTCTTCCTCAGGTAATTCTTGTTCTAATTCAATAGACAGCATGCCATTTTTAAGATTTGCATTCTTAACTTGCACATGCGGACCTAAACGAAAAGATCTGTCAAAAGAACGATTAGCAATACCATGATACTTAAATTGCGCGGCGTGTAAGTTTTCCTTGTGGCCGTGTGCATTAGCGTTACCTTTAACTGAAAGAGTACGTTCTGTTTGTGTGACCTTAATGTCGTCTTCTCCGAAGCCTGCAATAGCTATCGAAATCAGCCATTTACCTGGATCGGTTTCTTCGATATTGTATGGCGGATATGATGTGGATGAACCAGCAAATGTGTTAGAGAACTGTTCTAAGTCTCCGAACATTCGATCCATACCTACTGTAAATGGTTTTAATGAGTGTAAGAAATCGTTAAGATTTCCGGTGTGAATTCTAGTCATAATATTCTCCTATATAGCAAGAATTACTAAATTTGAGATGAACCAACATTGGTCTCACCTCTGGTACAAGTGTACCGAACTCATAATTGGATCGACAATACGTCCGTATCACTTACATTATGAATTATACTATTGTAACACAACTACTAGTCTGTGTCAATAGTTTTTGATTGCTTCTTCCATAAGTTTTTCGGTTCGCTTACGGATTCGTGCTTTTGCTCGTTCTTTTTTTAATCGACGCTTCTCACCCTTTTTTGTAAAATACTTTTGTTCTCTTAGGGTGTTAAAGGTTCCTTCTTCGTTAACTAATCGTTTTAATAGTTTAAGGGCTTTGTTAACATTACCCTGTACTTTTACTGTAATCATTCTAGAGTTATTATGCGACTATATCGGCCTTGGGATTTACTTATATCAGAATCAAATCTAACCCTGTCTGATAGATATATTATATCACTAGGTGGGTTAGTTGATGTTCGCGACCTCTGATTTTAATTACAATCTTAACCTTATTACCTTTATTTATAAAATCTGTAATCTTACGGCACTTTGTATCAAAATCATATCCATGAATTCAGGTTCTTGTAAATCCATTTCTTTAATCTTATCTACATAAAATTGACTTTTTTTGTAACCGTTTTTCTTTTTTTTGATCAAAAATTATTTTTGAGTAATCTCCTACTTTACACACCGGAGGATCACCATTTGGATTAATACATATTAAATCCAGACCTTGGTCCTCTGCAATGCGTAATGCTCGGCCAATTGGCAATATGCCATGATTTGTTTTATCTAAATCGATTAATCTAACTTTATCATATCGTAAACATTGTTTATTAGTTAAATGCCGTTGTTCTTTTTTATAACTGGGTCTTTGCTGGCGCTTCAATTTTTCTCCTTCTTAGTTGTCGTTAAAATCTTCAAGTGCTTCTAATGTTTTTAGAAACAAATCTACACTAGGATACATATGGCATCCGCTACTTCCAAAAGTAATAAGTTTTTTTATTGTATCGTTTTCACCTACCAATATAACAAATTTGTCAATAACTTTGGTAAATGCTTCTTTATCTTCAAAATTTAAATCAATTATAATATTTTCTATGTGTGGTAGGTTAATTAATAACCAATCGTAATTAATACCTGTAAATGTGTAAAAAATAAGATCTTCTTGAACATATACAGATTCATATCCGGATATTAATGTGTCAGCAAAAAAAGCATTATCACTTATTATGATAGTTTTTTTTCCAACGACTGGTATGTATATACTAGGTTCTGTTATTGTTACAGTTTCTGTCATATTACGGTTTAACTAAAGCGGCTCGTTTGTGCATTGCAGTCTTTAGTTGATTGTATACTGTTTTTCGAGTTTCTTCATCAACTTTGCTTAAGGCATTAGCAATTTCGGGCTCACGTAAAATATGTTCTATGTGGCGTTCAAGTTTATGTTCATCCCGTTCGTCGATGCGCCATACATCACCGTCTTCTCGGGTTTCTCCAAATTCGTCTATTGATTCTGTCCAAGCATCTAACGCATCGGCTACTAGTTCATCTGCAACACTTTGTTCAGGCTCGGGTTCTACTTCAGGCTCCGGTTCAGCTGTTACTTCTGCACCAAGACTAGTTTTCCATAACGGAGCAGATGGTACTGGTGTCGGCACAACTACTTGAGTTGGATCATCAACTGGTTCAATATAGTCATCCTCTTTTCGTCCTTTTGCCCAAACTATAGTCATATTACCTGCAACAACAAGTAACACGGCTAGTGGGTCAAAAACAAATATAAGTGTTATTATAACAGCCCTAACAGCAGAGTCGAGCATTGTTCCGGAACTATCACCATAAATCATATCAGCGATATATTTTACAGGACCAACATCAACTTCTATTTCTCTGTACTTGCTTTCATGTTGTAATTTTGTAACCCTTGCATTATCGGCAACAGTTTGTTCTTTTTCAATAAATCCTTCAAGTTTTGTAATTGTTGTATCAATGTCTTCTGTCTTTAATTGTGCCTGCTGTCGCAATTCTTGTATTCGTGTGTTAATAGTTTTAATTTGAGGTGCATATTCTTTATCTGTCTTGCTAAAGTCTTTACGTAATTGCTCACTTATCTTTCTCATTTTATCTCGTGCAACCCACGAAACACCTCTATCTCTTTTACGTACTTTATCTATTGCTATTTCTTTTTCTGTTTTACCTGTTTCATCATCAACTTTACCATCGGGCCGTTGTTGTAATAACGCCAAATCAGTTTTAGTACGTTCTGCATATTCGGTTAATTTGCTATCTTGTACTGCAATTTGTTCGTCGGCTATTAATTTTAGTTGTAGCTTTTTCATCTTTAATTCTATCATATATAATGTTTAATTGTTCTTGTTCATTTTTAATAAGAAGATCTACTCTAACATTTTCGCCTCTATTAAGTCGACCAATGTCGTCATTCCATCGTTGTATTTTTGCATTTGATCTTACTAATTTTTCTGCATATACTTCAATTTGTGCAACCTGTTCTTCAGACATTGCATTTTGTTGTAGATGTGCTTTTGAGAGATAACCAAAAATACCCATAGAAGTTATGAGCATGAGTACAACAACTGATATGCTTAGATAAGTTTTAAGCCACCATGTTGCTTGTTGCCAGTACCTGTGTAACCATACTGCGGTAACAAGTTTACCAACTTCTAATACTGTACCCATTACTGCAATAGGCAAAGCTGCCGCACTGAAGATAGCCATTAGGCCCACTATTGAATAGTAGGCCGCTGTGGCTGAAATGCATAATGCTGTGAATAATACGAAAAGAGCAAAAATCATTAATATGCGGTTACTGCAATGTTTGCGTTTCCGCCGCTTGCTTCGATATTCGAAACTGTATCAAGTAGAGCGGATGTAATTGGCTCTGCTCTAACTCTATTTCCTTGACCGCCGCCGCTTGTGCGAGCAGTACCATCTGCATAAGTTATTCTATTTACAGACTTGGCTACGGAAAGAGCTGTTGCGACCATACGTTTTACTGCATCAGCGCCTGTTAATGTTGTTGAATTGTCAGTCCAATGCGGAGTAACTTTGTATTCTACAAAAAAATCAAAGGCAGTAGCAACACCATTTGTATGTGTTGGTGTACCTATCCAAAGTTCTGTTGGATTTGCAAATTCGCCTAAATGTTCTTGTACTAATTGCCAACGCATATTTCCACGTTCTACTGCAAGTTGTTTTGCTTCACTATCCATTGCAGTACCAGCAGTATCTAATTGATCTGAGTTCAATCCAAAGATTGTTCCTTCGCCAGCACTTGGTGCTGAAACGGATGTTAATGCTACAGTGAATCGTTTACCTACTGAGGTTTCACCGTATAAATGTTTTTTTATGTATCTGTCAGACACGTTATATTCTCCCGACTATATCTTAGTTAAAATTATTTATCTGATTCTGCACCTAAATGTGTTGTTGCAAATGATTGGGATACTATTGTTGTATTAATATTAGTATACTTTTCAGTCCCTTTTTCTTTAGCAAACAATGTACCAAAACTTCTACCTTGCTTACCTTTTTTAGAAAATACTATTCTACACATTACATCTTTTCCTTCTAAAGCATTAGAAAGAAATTCTTTTGCGCCAGTATTTTGATCTGGAATAATGCTAACCCCAAATAAATTAACTGACCTGTATTTTTACCATTAAAATCGTTACTAAACCAAACATGTTCACCATTAATAATTTTATAATGTTCTACTGAAACATTATTATCTCCATTTTCATATTTATAACTAGTTATTGAAGTACCTTTATCATCAATATAATATATGCGTACCTATCTTACCAATAATTTGTAAGCTTTCTGCCCACGAAGGCTCTACATAATCTGCATGATAATGTGTTGCACCTTCTGTAATACCGCGAGCATCACTATACACAATCATATTGTATGCTATTGTGCATTAACCCATGCATCACCTTGGTGTGGATTGTCAGCCTTACCATCACAATACCAACTGAATTGACATCTATTTTTCTTTGGATAAAATTTATTGTCTTTAAGATTTAGAAAATGCTTACCTTGTCTAACAACTCCGCAAATAGTATTTGGAAACCGTTTATCAGCAACTCTATTCAATGTAACTAAAATAACTGCTACCTTTCCTGATAAACTTTCGTTTCGTGCCTCATGATATATGTTCAAAGCTAGGCATTGTATTTCGGCAGAAGAAAACGACATAAATGTGTTACGATATTTTGGTGTCGTATATCGTTCGATCTTCTTAGTTGTTTTGTCAAGGTCGGCCTCTGTCATAGCATTCGCAGATATAGATCCAAGAAATACATAAGAGAAGACGACTATACAAAGTTTAAATAAACTCATATAAAATCCTTTTTATTTTTTATTTTTTAATTACAATCCAAGTTTATAAGGAAAACCCAGTTAGCGTCTCCAATGACAAAACTGGGCTTTATCTAAAGATCCTTGTTATTTCTTGCTGTAAATACCCCATAAAATCCACAGGGCAATTAAGCCTACAAGTCCTTCACCACCTAATGCTTTCACGAATGAGATTACATTTCCCAGGATGTCAAAAGGAAGGAATACTACGTTTGCACCAAAAATGATTTGAAGCGTAACGCCGAGCATGACAATCGAAAGACCAACTTCTGTAAGTCCCCGAACCCACTCAGATATATTTTTTACTATATCCATTTACTCTATCTCCTAATAATTAAAAGTGACAAGTGCCACCTGTACTGAAAAATAGTCTATAATGACTACCATAATATTTACCTGCTTTCCAGGTAAACTACCCTTGATTACACCGGGGTTTGTGTCTATTAATTAGACGAGATTCATGCAATTCTAACGACTTTTTAGTATAATTATTGTACGGGGAGAATATAATCTCCACATCATCTAGTGTATCTTTGTTAAAAAATTCATGGCGAAATTCATCCCATTTTTTCGTTTGCTTAGTTCCTTTGGTTATACCTAATAGTTTTTTTGCATGTTGTCGTAATCTTTGCGGTGTTCCGGCATTATAACTAGTGTTACTACTTGCATTAATTCCGACATAAAAAATGCCAAAACTTGGCGAACTTAGCATGTAAATGCCAGAACAACGGATCTCTATTGGTGAATCTTTCCTTGTTCTGACACTAATATTGTTATTTTTTGGTATAAAATCGAGAATTGTTTTTAGAGGAAATTTGTACTGCATAAGTTATATTATAGCACATTATTGCTAATGTTGTCAACCTGTCGCAAAAATGTTCAATACTTTTAGAATTTAAAAGTATCGAACATTAGTTAATTATGCTTGAATAGTATCTATAATAACTTTTGTGATATCATATGGATTGGCATTAGATGCTGGTCGTCTATCTTCTAAGTAACCAGTTGTATAATTAGACTCAACTGTTTCAACAGGTATTCTTATACTTGCACCTCTATCACCTTCACCATAAGTGAATTGACTAATACTAGCAGTTTCGTGTTTACCTGTTAGTCGTTGGTCATTATCTTTACCATAGACTGCAATGTGTTCATCATGTCGGGCTTTCATTTTATCTAATATATCATGATAGACACCTAACTGAGAATCGTTTCTCATCTCGTTTGTGCTAAAGTTTGTATGCATCCCAGATCCATTCCAATCACCTTTAATAGGTTTCGGTTCATGGACATATCACAGCCATGCTCTTCTGCAACTCTCTCTAAAATATATCGTGACATCCAAAGATCATCACCGGCATTCTTTGCACCTTTACTAAACACTTGATATTCCCATTGGCCAAGAGCAACTTCAGCGTTTGTACCAGTGATATCAATCTCTGCATCAATACATGCATCCATATGATCTGAAACTACTTTTCTTCCTGCAACTTTACTTGCACCTACACCACAGTAATATGGTCCTTGAGGTCCGGGCTCTCCGTTTGCCCAGCCTAGTGGTTTACCAGTACCATTTGTTATAAAGTATTCTTGTTCAAATCCAAACCAATAATCATCAGAGTCTTCAAATGTTATGGCTTCTCTCTTTTCAGTTGAACACATAACAAGCCAACCTGATGGCTGGAATGGGTTATGATAAAGTTTAACCGGGGTTAATGTAACATCAGAATGGTTGCCAGGAGCTTGATCAGTTGATGAACCATCATAACCCCAAATTGGAACTAGTTCTAACTTATTAATATCGCCATCGGCGACTTTTGTTTTACTACGTAAATGCTCGTTCGCATCGAGCCATACGTATTCTAGTACTGTCTTCATGTTGTTTTCCTTCCGAAAACGTTTAATTTTATGTTGAAAATATAAGCAATGTCTGTAAAATTTTCCAGTGAATTTCTTCCAAAAACGCCTAATTTTATAACATTCAAAGTGTATTTAGTTTTCTATTAACTAGCACTATAAAAAATAAATACGTGCGGAAACCTATTATTAGGAAACCACGTTAATAATTAAAATAATTAAATAGCGAGGTAACATATGTTTCTTACAGAACATTTACAAAATGCGGCCAAAGCCGCAGGTAGACCGTGTAATCTATCTTATTATTTTTACCATGCATGGATTGCACTTAAATGCGGATCAATTTATTATTATATAGCATTCTTCTCTCACGTACATGCAATTTTTCCCTTTATTCATGAAGGATTTGGGCTTGCAGAAATGATAGTTGCTCGAACCAATGTAATTCGTAAAAGTATCCCTGATTGGGAAGGCTGGAAAGAATTAGATAATTGGGACGATGACAAGTATGCCTCTTGATAATTTTTTAGAACGAATAGATAATGAATTACTTAATCATTCAGTTATAATAGACAACAAATATTGTAGTTGGTTTAGTTGAAACAATTGTTGGATTAATCATTTTTAAATTCCAAATCCATTTTCTGTTTTTTCAAATCAATTTATTATTGCTCAATTAAACAAAGTTATAAATGCAATAGATTTAGAGGAAGCAAGAGCAGGAAAAGAAGTATTAGCAAATGAAATAGGGGTTGCTTTTAAAGATGGTTCTGTAGATGAAGGAACATATAGATTTGCATCTGCACATTTCGAATGGCTAGTTAGTTTTGCTAAACCATTAGGATTAACATTTGATGATATAGGTAAACGAAAACACGGATCGCCAGCAACATTATTTTATTGTGATGAATTAATTAGAATATATGGTAATGAAGATTTTAATGTATCTGCAGGTGCAAGTTTTGCAGTAGAAAATTGGGCGGCGGCCGGCTTTTGGAAAGATTTGATAGCAGGATTACAAAAATTTAAAACAAAATATTCTTTAAATTTGCCTTTAGGATTTTTTACATGGCATGACAAGTTAGAAGAACAACATGCCGAACACACAAGAGAAGAAATGATCACATTGTACAATGAACATAACCTTAATGAGGATTTGTTTATTAAAGCAGGTAATGAAATGTTAAATGGAGTCGAAGCGTTTTGGGTTGGGCTTGACCAAGAACGTATCAGCCGAGAACACTATGCACATACAAAAAAGCCATTGTCAAGGTTGCTGATGGGGATATTATTGATTTTTATAGTGGAATTTTAAATCTGCCTCTTGTTCATACTATAGAAAAAGATTATGTACCAAGTACAGGAGAATATGCTCCGTACAAACATATCTTTTTTGAAATGGATGACGGTAGTAATATTGCTTTTTTTGATACTGGCGATGGCAAAGGTACAACTACTGATTGTGATGATTGGATTGTGCATTTTGCATTTGAAGTAGATACGAAGGACGATGTTGATAAATGGTGCAAACTTTTAAAATCGGACGATATAGATGTTATCGGCCCAACTAATCACGATGACTGGATTTATAGCATTTACTTTTTTGATCCAAATGGACTACGTTTAGAAATTACAACAGAGCTGAAATTAGACCCACGGCATAAATAGTTTTGATTTAGACGGAGAATTTTTTTTGACTACACAACTTATTAACCCTGTTGAATTTACTACGGTGGTTAAGCGTCTTCGTTCCTTTTTCGATAATTTAAACTTTCAAGAAGTACATACCCAAAGCAGATTAAGCATACTAGCCGCTTGTGAGGATCCAACTACGGTTGCAACCTACACGTATAGCGGTGAAATATGGCCACTACCTCAAACAGGTCAAATGTGGCTTGAATATGAATTACTAACAAAACCTGATTTACCAGGTTGTTATTGTGTTAGTACAAGTTACAGGCAAGAACAAAATCCAACTCCAGGTAGACACGAACTTATTTTTCCAATGTTCGAATTTGAAGCTCCTGGCAATTTTGAAGATCTTCTTCAAATGGAAAATGATCTTTGTAAATTTCTTGGTTTCAAAGCAAAAAATGAAAGAAATCCTTATACTGAAGATTTTCCTGGCGGAATGTATCAAAGTGTTTTAGCAAAATATACTGGTGCAGAATTAGATGCAGGACATGAAGAAGAAATGTATAAAGAATATGGAGATGTATTTTTCCTAACATATTTTCCAGAATCAACAAGTCCTTTTTGGAACATGAAACTTGGTAAAGATGATGTGAAAAAAACTGGAAAACTTGCTAATAAATGCGATGTCATTATAGGCGGAATGGAAACTATCGGTAGTGCTGAACGCGGTACTGATCCTGACCAAATGCGACATCAATTCCATACAATATCAGACGGTGGGTATGCCGAGTTATTGTATGATCTCTTTGGTAAAGAAAGAGTAGAAGCAGAACTTCAAGAATTTTTAAAACATGACTTCATACCTAGGTATGGAGGCGGAATAGGAATAACACGCTTGATTGCAGGAATGAAAAAAGCAGGCCTTATGTAATGATTACAAGCAATAAAACAATTCCGATTTATAAAAACGGAGCTGGGATACATGACTTGATAAAAGAATTACAAAGACAAGCAACAACTGGCTTATAAAAACTTTTATAAAAAATATGGATTTGCTAGTTGCTTTGAATGCGACGAAACATTTACCGACCTTGATGAACTTGCAGAACATCAAGAGGAACATCTTATAAAAGAACAGACTCTGGGGTGACGAAACAGGTAGACGTGGTGCGTTGTTTACGTATTGTCCCTTTTGCAGAGGGGCGTGTAGGTTCGAATCCTACCCCCACCACCATATTTGGTTTTAACTTTTTATTTATAAAATTTTACTCAAACTTTTAACGGGATTATTGTTCCTTTTTTTCCATAATTAATCTGTCCATTCGTCCTCTTCGACCTCATATAATGTATATTTCGCTGTTAGTTCATCACCAGATTTTATATCTTTAATTGTCATCAAGTATTTTACAGGTATTTGATGCCAGTAGCCGTTTAATACTTTACAATTTGGATTGTCATTATGATTATAAAATGCTCCTAATGCTGTTCTTATGTACCCGTGTGGAAAATTTCTATTACGGATATGAACAATTCCTAATACAACATCTTTTGCAAACTCTTTTGTAGATATTAAACCTAAACCTTCTATTTTACTTTGGCCTATTGTAATACCATTTGGGAGGGGTCTATACATTGAAAATCCTTATGCTTCCATTAGTTTAAAAAATACAGACCAATTTACATTTTGGCCTGTTTCGCCATACACGATTACTTTCAGTTTGTTTGAACTAACATCGTTTACAATATTAACATCCCAATGTGTTGCTGAATTTTGATATGTTGTTTTGGCATTTGTACCAATAATGCTTAGTGTGCCGGCTGTATTATCAGCTACGCCTTCTACTTTAAATGCATTTTGTAATGTACCACTTGCTTGGCGTCCTATAAACCGAACATCAAAATACCATGCTTTATCAGTACCAGGTCCTATTTGTAAACTATTAAAAAGAACTTCTTCGCCGCTATTTCCAGTTGATGTAAATGTTGCGGTGTAAACTTGTCCTCCGGAATTTTGTTCTGGTCTTAATGTCCATACTGCACCGGATGGAACAGATATATAATCTCCCATATCAAGCAAATCTGCACCGGAGCCTTGTTTAAGAGTTTTTAATGTAATTCCGCCGCTTACACTTGATTTAATTAGACTAAAAGCACCTGCTGTTGTATCAGTTCCAAATGAATGTGTTATTACCTTTTGATCTGTACTTTTAAATTCTAATGATGATGTTTCAGAGTTCCATCGAATAGTACCATCCATACTACCAGTTGCTTGGGCTGTTGTACCACCTGGTAATACTAACCCTGCTGTTCCAGTTAATATTGGATTATCTGGAATATTAATAGTAGGATTACCAATAGTACCGTCACCATTTAGTACTGTAATCTTATTTGCTGTACCAGTTATTGTTCTATAATGTGGAGTATCTCCTCCTCGAGCAATAAAACCAGTGCCAGTTGAATCTTTTAAGGCATCCAGCCATGTAGTTGGTATAGTTCCAACAGAATACCATTGATTATTAAAGTACGCATATAATACTTTTTCATCTTCTCTTATTGCAAGAGCACCTTCGAGAACTGTTAGATTAGCCAATCCTTCGGCACTTGCTACAACAATAACATTTGCAGTTGAACTAGTAGCAGTCCTCCTCCGGAAGAACCACCACCACTGGCACCGCCGCCTCCTGTTGAGGTCGATCCACCAGTCTGTTCTCCGCCCGCGGCTGTATCAGATGCAACACTTCCTGATGCACCTGGTGCTGTTTGTGTTATTACTGCTTGACCAGAGGCTCCTTGTGTACCGCCCGTTAATGCTACAGTACTGTAACCTGTTATATTACCACAATAATCATATATAGGGGTTGTATCTGTTACGGTTGCTTGATAATTATTACCTTTTTTAAGTAAGGCAAGCATTTCTGGCTCAACTAATACTTCAAAAATATTATTATATTCTGTTCCGTCTTCTGCCTTAACAGGATATCCGCCCAACTTATCAAATGCATAAGATAAGTTACCTGCGGTACTAGTTGCATCTTTTACTCCTCCACTAAAGGAAGTACCAACTCCTACAGACCGAGGTAAACCTAATTGTGAGCTACATTCGCCTCCATGTAAACTGCTACCACCATTACTATAAGCGCCGTTAAGTAATCCTTCAAGACTAACTATTTCTTCAAGATCATCACCAATACTGCCTAGTGTAGATACTAAATTATCTAAACTTCCTTGAGCGTAACTACCATCTAAAATGGATGCGAGATTATCATTAATATCTTTTAATGCGCCGCTATTTAAACTTGAAAAATTAAACTTACCATCTAAGCCTACACAACCACACATATTATCAGGTCCTATAGCACCAATAGCATCCATTATATTCATGCCTTTACCAAGAAACGAACCAAACATACCTTCAATCATATTTGGTATACTTTTTGGATTTACTGGATCTGCACAAAAATTAATCATGCTTCCTACGCACCTACTTCACTTATAATACCATTAAGATTTTTAAGGATTAATTCATGGCAAAAAGTAGCAAAAAACACTCTCGAAGGCTTTGTAATGCATCTTTTAAAGCACCTTGTAGTGGATTTGTTAATAATTCATCTAATGCAACTGTGAGGCAAAGTTGAAAATTAGGTAGGAGTAGACCTTGCCCTGCAAGCAAGGCACAGATCATATCTTTTAAATTGTAACTATATTCGGCTTGTACACCAATAAGACTCGAGTCACCAGTAAGACTTGTAGTATTGTTTACGGTCGGTGATATATAATCATTAAATGATGTTAAACCATCAGTGAAATCTTGATATGCCATTCATGTTACCCATTTGCAAATACATCTGGGCTACCATCAATACGAGTATGTCCGCAAGAATCCGGATCTCCTTGACGAGTAACAGCAATATTACTTGCAAAAACAGTTGGACTTCCAGCTGTGGTTTTCCACACATACGGTTTAGTCTTTGACCCAAAATGTGGAGGGGTCCACGGAGCGTGAAATGTTCCTTGACTTCCATCAACTGCTACTTCTAAGTTATTTGCAAATACAGTAGCCTGGGGAATTAAATCAAGAATTCCTGGGGGCATTGCATTATTTTTATCTGTCATTCGTTGTACTTGAGGCATTATAATATTATCCCAGTAGTGGCTTGTATATATTTATCGGATAGGTCTTTCATAGCGGGAGCAGTTGCGACAATTTGAGATTTGTTTAACCAAACCTTTTTATTGTCGCCAGTTGCTGGCCAATTGACTAATGCAAATCCTTGGCTTGTAGATGCAATAGTCATGGAATCTCAAAATATACTGTTCGTCGCCTTCAATTACTAACTTACCAAGTATTTCAATGTTACCTGCGAAAGTAATTGACATTACTTGATTGTTATCTTTATTAACTAGCATATCCCTCTTGTGTTGTTGTAGTAGTATTGTACTGTACATCTACATTATCATATACTCCATCACATCCAGTTATTGAATTGTATACCCCTACTGTATAAGTACCCCCAATTCAAATTGTGATAAGTTAGACCAATCTACATTTTTAGGCATTTTTAACATACTTGCTTTAAATTCTTTTTCATCACAATCTTGATATGGTGCTTGTCTATATGCATGTTCTGTATATGGTAAAAATGATACTCCGCTTACTGAATCAAAATGTTCGTATACCCATGCACCAACATCTAACCATTCGTGTTCTTTAACAGAAACCGTAATAGATGGTTTATGTTCACACCAATGTCGTTGATAGATTAACCAAGTTTCAAGTTCTTCAAGAGCAGTTCTATCGTCTCTTGTAATGCTACCTCTAGGACTCTTAATAGGAAAGCTGAATACTGCGGTGCTATCAGGGCTTCATAACATCTGGCTCATTCGGAAATCCTGCTTCTTTCATGAACTTGCAAAGAGGATCTTTATTATCAGCTCTTACAGTCCGTAAATAATAAGGATTATGGCGGGCATGAATACCAGAAGCACTATCAACAAGCTGAGATACAGTACCACTTGGCTTGACACAAGTGATGGCGGCGGACTGATTAACACCAAGCTTTGCAGCCCATTCTTTATTTGTTTCAATTGCGACATTTCTTAATCCTTCCAATAAGGTTTCGAGTCCTTTTTTCTTTCCATTAGTTAATGGATTATCCATTATTCCTGTAAGAGAAACTCCAAGTAATCGCTCTTCTTCACAGTTTCGATTCCAGTCTTTTGTAAGATATTTGAAAGTTGTAAGGGTTGATTGAATTGTTCCAAGGATAGTTGCAATTCGTACTTTCTTTTCCAAAGATTCAACATTGTCCCCTCTTCTAATAACGCACTCGCTAAGGTTGCAGAATTCTCGTGATCGAAGAATGATTTCGCTACACGGATTCGTTCCAAAGTCGTACGCTGGGTCTCGTCGTTGTTCATCACCGTTTCTTTCATTTATTTTTTCAACTTGTCGTTGCGCCGACAAGCCATTGTATATGCCACGTTCTCCTGATTTCGAATCGTAAAGAGATAACCATTCTCGCATAAATGTACCTATATCAGGTTTTCCTTGATAATTAACTGAATTATTGGCAAGAGATCTGTGGGCATGTTGCTCCCACCAAACTCCTGTCTTTGCAAAACGTAATTCTCTATCATTTAAATCTGACAGGCTAATTAATGCACTACGTCTTACGCCACCAACAACAACAATTTCTGCTGTTTTACAAAGGAATGCCATCATTAAAGCGAATAGAGCAATTGCTTCAGTTAATGCGAATCCTAAGATAGCAAATCTAAATAAATCATCTAATGGTTCAGGTCCGGATGCTCTTCCTCCAAATGCTTTTAAAGTCGAGCACCTGCTGGACGTACCTCGGTTAAATCCCATTTAGGAACCTGTCCTGTATATAATAAACCAATTAATTCTTTAAATGCTTTTGCCCAACCTAATTTACTGTCAGCAACAACTATTGTTGTATCTGTTGGCCAAAATTCACTAGCAACTGATGGAAGTTGTTCAGTGAATTTACTTTCAACACTAAACCCTACTCCGGTTCCGTTCATTAATATGTACAGTATTTCATCAAATGATCTAGGATGATCAACTGCAACATATGAACAATTATAACCAGCTACATTTTCTCGTTTTAATGCTTCGCCAGCGGTCATTAAACAACGCATACTAGGCATAACTTCTAATTTTAAAACCGCTTCTTCTAACTCGTCACGCTCGGTCTTTTTTAATTTGTAATTGCATGTTTCTTGTATATGTTCCGTAAAAAAATCAAAATATCGAGAAACTGTTTCGTTCCATGTTTCTCGTCTTTCTAGTTTATAATCCCATCTAGCATAGCGGGATAAATGAATAAATGATTGGTACTCCGAGGGTAACTCTGCAGGCATTGGTACTCCTTTTTTATAATATTAAATTGTAATTTAGTAGACTCGCATAAAGCGTATTTATTAAACCGAGGTATTCCAGGTGCGTATTTGGAAAAAGAATTCAGTTGATGCAACAGTTTGTGAGTATTGTAGATCAATAATACCCGAACTGATTACCGCATTAAAAGTAAAATAAAGTGTAGTTGTTAAATCATCAAACGAATCTGTTAAACTTACAACGGTTCCGTCAGTGATAAAACGTAATGTACCGACCCGTAATAACGAGCCTTGTTTTAATGAGTAATCCAAAAACAAAGTGTTGTATGTAGAAGAATTAAAACTATATCCAGTAGCAACATTAGTGCCAGTTGCTAAAGTAACATGATGCATTTTTTGTTCGCCACCAGTCAACGAAACTTCACTATTATAACCTACTTTAATTGTACCTGTGATTCCGACCACAAGTGTTACAGTATTGGTTGATAATGTATAATCAGTTGTTAGTGCTAATTTTGTATAGCCTGCTCCGGCATCAGCTAGAACAGTTAATGTATCAGGTTTAGCAGTTTTTGCGGTTAGTGTAAGAACTTGGCTTGCGGCACCTGTTCCTGTAAATGTTTCAAATACATTACCTATAAACAATCGTTGGGTATCAGAGGCATAGCCAAATTCACCTTCATCTAAAACTGGTAAGTCTGATTGATTACCTCTTCGTACTTGTAATTTTGCTACAGTAGTTGCCATGTTATATATCCTTACTCTCAGTATTTAGTCTCTTTAATTCCGTACCTATCGACGGTGTTAGTCCTTTCACCGTTGTATTAAACATTGCTGTAGTTATTTTGTGATGCTTTGATTTTTGTACACACAACCCACAGCCACAAAGTTTATTTGGACATACTATTACAGGCATAATTCCTGTTGCAAATTGATTTTCTAATCGTTCTATAATTTTATCGCAATCTGTTATTGTTCCAATTTCACCTCGCTTACCACCAAAATTTGCTCTACATGTTTGGTGATGTAATATACGATCATATTCCTGTTCAATGTGTAGCCAATTCCAATTAATCATACACGACCATTCTTTAAATTCTGTGCTACAAGCAAAAACAGATTTACGCCAATCATTAGTTTTAAATTTAATTTCTGTTTCTAACATTTCGTTAGCGGTTGTTTCATCTAGTGTATAAAACTCTCGTCGGCCGCAACATGGTCGGCCTAATTCTTTTCGTCCTTTTTTACGTGGCGACGCAGGGCTCCACTTTTCTTTTGGATTCCAATAATTTCTAAACCACGAATGTTGTTGCTCGGTATATCGATGATTATATCTATCATTATCGTAACTTTCGCCTATTATTCTTGGTACAAATTGTATATCATCCTTTTGAAATTGTTCTAATAAGTTAACACATTCATTAAAGTAATCATCTTGAGCATGGAACATTAAATTAACTTGACACTCATAATTTGATTCCTTCATTTGATAAATTCTATCAATAACGGTATCTTTTATGCTTTGATCTACTTCACAATGATAACTAATAGTGGCTTTATTAACTGCTTTCATAAGTTTATTACAATATGTTTCGCTAAATGCTCCATTAGTAGTGACATCAATTATTATACTAGGATCATTTAACGAATGTATATATTCGCACATTGCAAGAAAATTAGGATTATTTGTAGGCTCGCCTCCTGTAAATCCAATTATGTATTCTCTATCAGAATACATATAAGTTTGAAGAAGGTTTTTATACTTAATAACAAATTTACTTGTTTTTATTAATGTTTCTAAACTTGCATGTTGAGATGTATTATTATGTCGGTGGTCGGCGCAATATGTACAATCAAAATTGCATCGTCGTCCTAAGTCCCATGTAATTTCAAAGTGTTCTGAACCACTGTCTATTGCTACTATAGGTGTCATAATGCATAATACCTATCAAGCGTTTCTGTCCACTTATCAGAATATAATTGAAATTCATTATTGTCCATAGAAAATTCTTTATAATTACCTGCACGATCACACATTAAAATATAACAGTTTTTTATCTTTGTGTCAAACATTTTATTATGAGCTAATGCATATGCGGTACATTGCAAAAAATAATTATCAATCCATTCACGTTTTTTTATTTTCTTTGATGTTTTAAAATCTATTATTGCTGGTTCACCTTTGTATATCCCAACCAAATCAGTAGTGCCAGCATATAAATCAGGATAAAAAAGTGTACATTCTACCCCCCATGCTTCATCTAAGTTTTCTTTCAGATTGTCGATAATTGGTTTGCTAATTGTTTTAGCCATTTGCCATACTAAATTACCTTTAGGTTTTGATTCTTTTTTTAGCAAATAATTTTCAACAAGTTTGTGAGTTGCTGTACCTAACCCAGATGATTCTTTTGACACTCGGTTTGCTTCGGCATCTCCAACACGTTTTCGCCATGCAATAAGAAAAGACTTATCAGTTGTTTTATCTAATATTGTTGTTACGCTAGGTAGCTTTTCATCACCGACAGTATATACTCTTCCGCCGTTTACCATAGCACGTCGCGACTCTGGATAGTTATATTTTTGTGTCATGTTGATTTTAAATGATTTTTATAGTTAACGCATTAATTATACACTATTTGTGTTTAAAATACAAGATAAAACGTACAGTTTTACCAGTAAATTTTCCAAATTAATGTGTCAAGTGTGGATGTATTTGTTTGGCGTTCAACTGTATAACCGCCGTCTTGAAAGTAACTAATTACTCTTTCCATTTGGTAGGATTTAGATCGATCTTCTGTGTTACCTTGCCATACACTATAATAAGATTGTCCAGTAGCATCATCATTAGTCATTGATGTACCAGTAGAAATAGTTGATTCTAAATTTCCAGCGGCAACATCAGTAATAGTTTGAGTTTCAAGGGCTTTGATTTCACCATGAATAATTGTATCAATTGTTGTCTTTTTTCTTGCCTCTGCGGCGTTCATATAAACACTCATTTTTTAATCGCCTTTTGTAATTGCTTTTGGGCTGATGCCTTCATCTTATCTTTACTCTTTTTTGCAGTTTTCATTGCTAGACTAGGCTTCAATGTTATTTCCTTGATGTTTGCTTCTTGCACTAAGGGGATAGAACCCAATAATTCTATTAGGCTCTCATTATCTATATCGAAGTTTTCTTTTTTTAAATTATTTTGAAGTGCTGCCAACGAAACAACAGTTATGCCATTTAGTTTAGCCATTCCTAACAAATTGATGATGGTATCGGTTAACTGGTCAGTATAACCTTCTAATAAATTTGCTAGTTTCATTCATTACTTCCTGCCGGATTGTTTTGCAAGATATACAGCCGCTTTTTTAATTGCTTCAACAGGAACTTTACCATTTTCCATTTTATGTTCAAACATATAACGTCCGACTTTTTCTAATGACTCTTTAGGAATACGTCCTGTTGGTTCATCCATTGCTCCTGCGGCAACATCTGCACCAGCAAACTCATCTTCGCCTGGCATAATGTTCATTCCTGGTTCACCAACTGGTTCCATGCCCATTTCAGGACCGGGTGCCATTGCCATATCAGGCGACGGACCTTCGCCAGTTAATCCTAATACTGCATTGTCCATTCCGTCTCTTGCTTGTTTTAAGGCATTTACTAAAATTTCTAAAAGTCTACAATAGCAAATTGGTTTGCCATATCAATTTCCATTACTTTTTGATAATCATAAACAAGTTTGTTTTGATGTTGAATGCAAATACCTACAAATCGATAACCAGCAACCATTTTCTGTAGCAGCAAAAATAGTGTTGTTGGCAATGCTTGTTGCCATAATGTTTAAATAAGCTCCTTCTAAGCCAATAAAGTAGGTTTCTTTTACTTCTTTTTTCTTTTTTGTTTTACGCATGGTAGGGCTCACTTCTCTTAATACTTCCTCGTATAAACTTGCTTGTAATACGTCACTTGCGTATTCCGGTGTGGATTCCGAACCTGGATCACTTCGTCTGTCTTGAATACTCTCATGCACTTTTTTTAATTTGGCTTCTGCATTTGAGAAGTCTCTAATTTTTTTGCCCGTTATTGAAGCCAACGCTGAATTAATTGCTGTTGCTTCGGCGGCTACAATATCTAATAACTCCATAGGTTAAATCCTGTGTCTATACGATCTTTTAATTATTTATCATTTATATGTTGTTTAGTATTTTTAACTTGATATCTGTAGCCTTCGTTTTTACTTCAGATAGCTTACTTTCATACACATTATTATTTTGTGTTTTTAACAAACCTTTTAAGTTTGCACCCTCAAATAACTTACTGCCATAATCGGCATCTAAACGGGCAACGTGTCTTGCTTTATCTCTACTTCCATCCATAAGATGTCTAATAATAGCAGAAGCTGAGGCCCATAAGCAAAGGTTTTCGTGTAATATATCACCATTATTATCTATTATATTATAATATTTCTTTTAATAATTTTTTACTCTATTTTACGGCAACTGTATAATCTGACATTTGTATACGATTGTTAGATATAGGTACAGGTGTTATTTCTTCCAAGTTTACGCTTTCCTACAATTAGTTGCATTATTAAAATTTTCAAGTATTTTACGCATCTCAGCTTCTTTAGTAGTATTAGTAGTTGTTGCTGATTCAGTTAATGGTTTTGTTTGGCCTGCGGTTACGTCAGGTGCGCCTGATTGTGCTGAGTTAAATTTACTTAGTACATCCAACATACCTTTTCGTTCTTCAGGAGTAATTGCTTGCATTTTATACCTTTATAATTTGTCCAGTTACATAATCGATAATTCCACGTGTTCGCAGTTATTGGCAGTAATGTATGAATGTTCCCACTCAATATCTTTATTTTCTTTTATATTTGTATTAACATACTTCTCAAATACTTCATGCTCTTCATTACTTAGCGGAACTGAAATAGCATTGTCTAATTCTATAAGTTTCATTATCCTATCCTTTTTGCTCTACGGAGCATCTGTGTAGCCCCTATATCATTTGTTACTTCTACTTGTTCTCCTGTGTCAGGATCCATAACTATAAGATTTCTTGCTACTTGACTTTTAGGCATCGACGGCACAGACCGACGAGTTGAGTTAGATGCGCCAGTTGGTGGTCTTTCTGGATTTGCATTATTACCTGCTATCTTTTTTGGTTCTCGAGGTGCTAATGGTGGTCCTGACGCTTGTACATTCGGTGCTTGCCCTTGCCTTTTTAGTTTAGCGTTAGCGGCCGCTCCTGGACTACTATGATATTCTTTTAATCTACTTTCGCCTAAACGTAAACCTTCAAAGTCTCCTGAATCAATTGCTCTTTTAATACCTACAACATCAGTTATATCTAATTGTTGTATAACCTGTTGCATTTGTTCATCTGAAACATCTAGTCCTAATACTTCCTTAGCAAATTTAGCTAAAATTTCTTGTTTATTATTTCTTCTAATGCTTCTTTTTTCAGTAGTTTGTTTGCAACGTCTTTACCTTTGTTGTATGTAGGTAATACAGATTGCATCCCTTGTTTAATTGGATCAGTAAATGATTTTTTAATAAAGTCCCATCGTCCACCAGGTACGTTTCCTTTGACAAGATCACTAACACCTCGAGCCAATGCACTATTTGAGGCGACACCTACGTTACGATCAACCATTGGTGATGCTTGAGAGCGCCACGTGCTTGCTATATCAGATGCTACCGCAGGAATAACTCCAGTCGCACCTTTAGCAAAGTTGCCTTCATCCCACCATTCGCCGTTCTCTTTTTTCATATCACTATAAGTGGCAATTGCTTTGTTGGAATAGTCCTCAGCCCTGGATCCACTACCATTATATGTTTTAAATGCACTTTTAATTACATCAGCACTCTTAGCACCTGTTCCTAATTGTTCCCGGGCTTTGCGTCTTAATACTGCATAATACATAGCACCTCGATACATTGCTTCTTTTGGATCATTTACAGTACCATCTTGTATGTTTGCATAATCTGTAACGTTAAGATTCTCCATTCCCCAACTGTTTGCCATAGAAGGAGATTGTTGATCCCAATATTCTTGTACCGCATCATTACATGTGTGTCTGCATGCCATTATGCCATATCCTTGGCGAGCCAATCCTTTATCAAGATCATGTGTTTGATCTACATTCCAATTAGGCCCTGCTTCGTTTTTTATTATTGATAATATTTCTTTTTTAAAAGATAATTTCTCAGATGTTCTATCTCCGATTAGCCCCATCCTGGAAAATTGATCTGTAAATTGATTTAACCAATCAAATACTTCTCGGCTATCTCTAAACCGTTTAGTAAAATATTTGTGATTACTTGCCATTATTGTCCTTCACTATTACTTTTACCTGTTACGTAACCAGCAACGATACCAACGATACCTGTAACTGCCATACTCAAAAGATTTATTACAGACTCATCTACTGGACGTTTTTCTTCAAGGGCCACATAAAAATCTCCTATGGTAATAACCAGCAACAAACCCATTAGGCCCAAAGCTAATATCAATACCGTCCAATCTTTCATTCTTTGACTATCCATCTATCTTCCCTTATTCATTGCTTGAATACGCCTACTCGCGGCATTATATTTTTTAGTTTTTAAGGCTTTTCTAATTAAACGGGGACCATATTTTGCTTTAGTTTTTCGCAATTGCATTCGTTTCTTTAAATCAATTGGTGCTGAGCATTGACTAGGCGAAGCAACTGCTCGACCTTTACGTTGGCCGTATGTACATCGATACTTCTTTGTAACTTGATTTTTACCTTTACGAGCCCAAACAACTTTGGTTTCAATAAGAATTTTATCACTTAAACATTCGTCAAGAAACATTAGATAACCTATAACAATTTATTTTAAGTATTTATTACATCTGAGAAATGAATGCGCCAATAACTGCTGTAAGAGTTGCAACTAAGACAGCTATTAACATTTTGTTTTGCGAGGATTTTGATTCAGCTATTTGAATATAAATGGTATCGATTTTTTCAAACAACTTTTCAAATTTCTTGTCATTTGATACTTTTTGATATTTAATTTGATTGTCGTCGCTATCTAATTTTTGATTCATTTAGTTATAAGGGTTATCTATGTTTAATTTTGCAAGTATGTCTATCTCTTTTGATTCCATAATCTCTGCTGAGATATTATCTTCATGATCATATCCTACCTTTTATGTAAAAGGGTTTTAATGTAATGTGAATTTTATTAGCCTTATTTGCCTGTAATAGTAAAAAAGGCGGAGTCATATTGTTGGCTCCGCCTTGATAATGTGTCTACGTAAAATCTAAATTATTAGATTATGCGTGGTAACCTCTAAAGTCCGCTCTTACAGCGACAGTTGCGGCTGACAAGTTGATCGAATCAACTGTTCCTAATGCCCGTACTGATACTTGCCATTCTGCGGCGGTTTGGTTAACCGGACCTTCAACGATCATATGGACCCATTGAGTGTCATCGGAAGGTACGTTAGCAACAACAACAGTTGCGTGAGCACTGATTGTTTCTACTATACGTGGTACTGCACTTAATGCACCGGAAGTAATTCCCAGTTTAGCACTAACATCCGCGCCACAATCAATTGTGACGTAATTTAAATTTGCACCAATAAATTCACCAGCGCCTGCGCCGGTATTGGTTGCTTGGGTTCCACCTGTGTCGACGGCCCCATGTTGTCGTAATTCTATTGTTCCAGCAGCCATGATTAATCTCCTATGAATGCTTATTGTTATTTTTATTTATCAAACGAATTGAAATATTTCTGTCTAACGGTGGAAAATATATCCATTATTCTACCATGTACATTGAGATAACCATAAAGTAGTTGGTATAACTTGTGTTTTGAGTTACCATCAAGTTTATTATACCTTTGTGCAAGACTAAGTGCTTGCTTTATATTACCATTTTGTACGCCAAAGGTAGATTTTATTTTATAAAAAAATGTAACTGCATCTTGGTTTGACATATCGCCTAATGCAATTTTTGTTAAGTATTTCCGCATAAACCATGCCGGTAATGCCTTTGGTTTAAGCAAATCGTATGTATCATCATTTAACATATGCGATTTGACATAAAATGCCGATATAAGTGTATATAAATCCGACATACTAATTGAGACTTGAGTAAAATTAGGGTAACTACTATACAATTTTCTTGTATATTTTTTAGCATCAGCATCGTCTTCTTCGCCTAATACATATAATAGCACCAAACTACATGCTGTTAAATTAACAACATCAGCCATTGATAAATTTTTACTCCAACTTCTATTATGGAATGCTTTGCCTTCAGTTAATATATTATCACGAAAAAATGTATACTTTTCCATAGTATTAACCATATCTATAGTGTCTTGTTTGCGTTCAGCTTTTGCAGTACCTACTTCGCCTGATTTAATGGATACCATGGAATTAAATAATCCTTTAACTCTTTGTTTGCTTGTAGGGTGTTTTAACGTTGATTTAACATCATCTAATAGCTCTTCAAACGGTTTACGCAAGTTATAATCCCCAAGCAAATTAACAGTATCTTTCCATTTATTGGAGTTCCATAGTATTTCTCTTGTACCTTTTACTTCTCTACCATTATCATCTGCTTCATACGCTCGTAAACTTAAATTAACACCACTTAATGTAAACTCTAATTTTCTATCTGTGTCTGGTACTTCTAATCCAATTCGTGCAAACAAGTCAGGCAACATTCTTTTCATTGATGCTTCTTGTATAGCAGTTTTAACAAGCCCCATAATAAGCCCTTGGGTTTCAGCTGGCATGTCTAAAAAATTCTTCTTGAAAACACTTTCATCTTTATCCAATGCTATTATGTTGTCTATTTGTACTGCCCTATCATGTCCTACTTGAGGAAAGAGTATTGATATAATTTCACCTGAATTATAACTACGTTTGCCTGGATATTTTTCGCTAGTAAAAGGAAGTATTTCAGTATGGGGTTTGCTTTCTAAGTATTTTTGCAAATCTTTTTTAATTAATTTTTTATCATCTGAGTCTAAATGAACAATTAAATCTATATCGCCGAAATCATTCTTACCTGTAGTATTATAACTACCACTTATTTCAGCACTACGAAACGGTGCAAAGCCACTAAGAACATCACTTACATAACGATCAGTTGTTGCTTTAACATTTGCTCTGTCTATTCTATGTCCACCTGCTACACCACTCAAAATTGACTCCGTTTCTCTAAATTGTTACCTTTGTTATTCTCATCTACACATTGATAATATGGTAGATGGGCATCTTTATTAAGGGCTCTAGTTCCTCTTTCAGGAGGTCCTTTAACCCAATGTCCATAACATCCTAATGTACTTGTTCCACATCCAACAACTATCCATGTCGCCATCATTACGAAAAGTAATAATAGCTTATTCATATTTTTAGTCCTCAATTTGTTGGATACCTTACGTTCTTGTATATATCAGTATCAGGTTTAACTTTCGGAACGAAGGGTTCTTTATTTTTATATTTCTGTGCAAATTTTTGAGCACCTGTAATTCCGCCTTTTACAGCCGTTTTTATTTTTCTTCTGTTTGCTTTAGTATTCCATTTATAATCAAATCGTTGTGGCGAGTTCATTCCGGCCTTATGTAACCAACTACCTTCTGGTGCTAGAAGGGCGTTGTCAAGGTCTGCTTTACTATGAAAGTATGCACCACCTGCCATGTTTGGTCGTATATTTCCATTAACAAATCTCTGTATTCCGGCGCCTTCAAGAATCGCACCTTCTAATATAACTTCATTTATTTTCATATTGTCCTAAACTTTCGAAATTGTAAATCTGTAAAACAACTACAAGAATATTTATCGCATATGATTCCTTTAGTTGGTAGTTCAACTTTTCGATTTTTAATATTACCAATACTAATATTGCTTGTACAAGCAGATCTGTGTACTTCTCCATGAGCATCTATAATAGTTCCATCTGTTCCAGCATTACATAACCATCCAAAAAAATTATCTCCGCCTGTTAACTTGGCACCCATTCGATTATATTCTTCTTCTTCTTTGCCGTCTTCTTTCCAATAAAGAGGTCCTGATATTATATTATTATCTAATTTCTCCCAGTCATAGTTCCAATCTTTATCATCAGGAAAATGTTTATACCAATTTGATATAAAATCGTTTTGTTCAGGTGTATAAGCAGGGCTGTACTTATTTCTTTGATTAATAGGTTTACGTATTAACAATGCATTCTTAACATCTAGTAATTCATTATACAATTTCGTAGATTTATCTATACAAGTATCCCAAATTTTCGGATCAATCATTTGTTGAACGTAAACTGGTTTATCAGCATCAAACGTTTTACAAACATTTACAATATGATCAACATCAGCATACTCCATGTGCATAGATATTATACAACCTGAGAGAAATTGCTGTGACTCTTCCCACCATTCAATTGGTCGTGATGCATTTGTTACAAAATGTTGTGTTACCCCTCTATTATATAATTCTTTTAATAAAATATCAATATAACGGTAATATATGGGCTCGCCATCCATGGAGATGATTAGCTTGAAAATTAGTATTATCATTTTCTATTAATTTATCGACATACCATAAAACATCATTATAATCTAATACATCTTTACCTGCGTGAGAAAAGGGAGGGCAATAAGAACATCTATAATTGCATTTATTGGTTAGCTCAATTTCACATAAAAAAACATTTTCGTTTTTTGGTGCCAATCTCATAACTATGTGGCTACCTGTGTCCTATATTGTGCTAAGTTGCTTTCGTTAGGTATAAATTTTCCTGAGAGTCCTAATTCTTTTTGATGTGCTATCCAGTATTCTTGTAAATCATCTGGAATATCTGCTCTTGTACTGTCAAGTATCTTTAAATAAACTTTCATTACTTGATCATATAATTGATGTCCGCTAATAGCATCATGTAGTGTATGATAATTCGCGACTTGTTCTGGAGTTAGGTTCATGTTAAACAGTTTATTAAGTAAGGCTAATGCTTCAGCTGGGTTGGTTGCCTCTATTTCACCTGTTGCTTTATTTGTTACACCTTTAACATGATTAAAGGAATACCCAGTTGCTTGAAACATTGCTAATATTAATTGAGTTCTGTGTAACCCTTTAACATTTGACGTTTCACCATAGTCAGCAGATGCATAACTAAATTGTAACCATTCTAAATGCCCGACCATCCAGTCTATTTGAACTCCTACATTTAACTTATTGCCTTGTTCATCGTACTGCGAAAACATACCATACGCATTTCCTGGCTGAACTTTTTTAGGTTCCATGTGTATAGTAGGTGCATGTTCATTAACATATTCGCTAATTAAAACCAATGCGGTCTTCATAGCAACTTGCTCGTCGGTTGATGATCTTGCTCGTTTTTTAAATTGATCAAATCGTAGTACAAATTCGTCAGGCTTAAGATTCCATTGTTGCATTGATTTAGTAGTTATACCTGCAGGAAATAATGCAGTTGAATCAATTGCTAAATCAATATCACCGCTAGTACTTTTTTTACCGACTGAACCAACAGGATGAAAATTAGTAGGCTGGATGCCTGCTCGAGGGAATACTTGCTGTAGTTCTGCAAAGTATCTATCTAATGTAGGTTGTATGTGTTCTCGATTAATACGACCAGTATTATCTCCAAATACATTCCCGCCTTCAATTAAAATTTCGCGGACAAGCATTACATAACTCCATATTCTTCTTTATTCTTTAATTTTGTTATACGTGCTTTATAGGCAGGGCTGTTCATTTGATTAGTAACATCTGAGGCTGCCTGGAGAAAATGCTGAAACACTTCCATTCGTGCATTTAGTTGATCAAATTCTTTTTCTTCATCATTACTTGAATTATGTCATCGATTTGCGTTTTAAGTTCATCATTGTAGTTGGCTTTCATCCACATACCTAGTAACTCCATGATACAAAGCCAATACCTCGGGATCCATTGCATCTTCATATGATTTTATATTTTTTGGTTCCCATACAGAACCTTTAACATCTGAAGCTTCGTCTAGAGGATCTGCTGTTAGTTTATCAATAACATCTTTTTGTGTGAAATCGTTTTGGATTCGGCGTAATTGACGTGGTCCTCGCATGTTCCTTTTTTTGTTTCCAGTTATTTCAATCTCAGATATTTTCATTACTCTTAGCCCGTTTCATTCCCGTTAAGAATTTTTTTGGATCTTGGTTTTTAATGCTAATTAAAAGTCGTCTATGTAAGTCTAGTGCTATCTCTTGATCGTACGTTTCATACAATAAACCTATTAGATTTATAACTGTATGTATAACGTGTTGGCCGCGAGATTCAATAACAATTTGCTTGTTCTGCTTTGGAATTACTTCGTTAATTTCTTGTAATAGACTTTTTGTTTTACGTTGCATTTGGTGCGTCCTGTTATAAATATTTATATGAAATTGACACATATTATCGAACAACCAACACCACCAGAACCACCGCCAATTAACATGCAGTCCCTTGTTATAAAAGTTGACGAAGTTGTCGGTCAAGTATTTCAAAATCCGCAAGCGGCTGATGAATTAAAAGAGGCATTAAATGATAAGTCTAATATAGTACATGAAGCAGCGGACGTAGTCGCTGGAACCAATGTACCTCTTAAACTAATTAATTTTTTTAATCATTGCTTGTGCTTCAGCATACATAATCGTTGCTTGCTCACCAACCACCTCGTCTGTTAGAATATCTGGAAATTTTCCATGCGTTGTTCCTTGCTCATCTTCTGGTAAATCAGTAATACGTAGCCCTGCAATATCAAATGCTAAGTCAACTTTCTGTCCAACACCTGCACTACTACGTGTTTTCATAAATTGAATCTGATATCTACCACGTTCACGCATTGCTGTACTTGTAAAGATGCCTACAACATTATCTGCTGTTTGTATTTTACTAATACCACCTGCAATATGACTATGATCAAACTCAATTTCTTCTACTGCCCCTCTGTTCAACTGCGATGCTTTCGCAGAAGTTAATTCAGGTCTATCTGATTTTGTAAGTTCTTCACTGACAAATTTATCTTTAATAAACAAATCACTTGGTGGTACTTTACGTTGTGCTGGCATCATTAAATCTAAATAATCAATTAGTACTACATCTGATTTTCTATGCATGTTTAGTGTCATATACTCTTTATATATACTTTAATATGCATTTACTGTCATACCATTTGGTAGTTGCACAATTTGTAAGTTGTCCTTTTTTCTTTACCGCATTTTAACTTTTAATCTCAACATCGTCTACATTTTTAAATATTTCCCTTGTTGATATCCGTTATCATGCTATCAAGACGCATTGAGTAATCCTTCACTTAATTCTAAACTTATGTAAACAACATTTAATCCTGCAATACTCCAATTTAGTGCTAAGTTCTGTAAGAACAAACTTTTACCACCACCTGATGCTGCCGCAAATATATTTAGTTCACCTCGGTTAAATCCACCATATAGTTTTTGATCAATATCTCTCCAGCCTGTGCTTTGCCCACCACGTGCATTTCTTACACGCTCAATACGTTCTGCTGGACTTTCCCAATAATCCGTACCCATGTGTTTTGCAAGTCCAATGTTTACTGCTTCTTTAATTTTTCTTTCTACTGGTCCGTATTCACCTTTTTCAAGTAAATCTGCACTCTCAAGTATTGCTGATTCAAGTGCTTTGTGTTTACAAAAAGTTTCAAACTCGTCAATAAACCATTTTTGATGTCTATCATCTACATCTTTTAATTCTTGTAGTTCAAGTCCTGTTGTTGCTAGTATTTGTTCACGTGTAGGTAATGCACTATAGTTCATAGAATGTTCTTGTACAAACTCAACACTCTCTCTAAGTGTTGCATCAAAAAAATCCGAATCGCAAATGTTTCTACATCTTGCATATAATTCTGGATCTGTAATTAGAAACTCTATAAACAGTTTCTGTAAATCGTATGTGTAATCTACCTCAGCCATTTTTTCTGCTTTATTTTAATTTTAATCTTATTATATTCCTTTGCATACAAAATTGTAAGCAAAGCCTCAAGTCGTCCATAATATGCTACGGCATCGCATATATCTTTAACTTCGTTGGGCCACTCAGGTAAACTAATGTGCCATTTATTTTCTATAGCCACATCCATTAAATTAGAGTCTTTACCGTCTTTATCTGGCACAACTATTTTCTTTGTTGGTAAATGATTTAATAAATCTATCTGTCTACTATTGCAATGATTACCACAGACTGCAACACCATTTACCATTAATGCATCAAACGGTCCTTCGCATACAATCGTATATTTAACATTAGTTTGTTTATCATAGTTAAATAAAAAACTTTGTGGTGACTTTGTAATATATTTTGGTATGCTATTTGACTTAGGGCGTTTAGTTAATCTTGCAGTATATCCAACAATTTTATTATTATATTCAAATGGTAAAATAACACGTTCATCTAAATTAAATGCTTTGGTGTCAGTATAATACCAATTTCCAGCATCCATTAAACTACGTTTTTCAAGATACTTTAATGCTTTAGTAAACGCATCAGTTATTGTACATTTAAGTAATGGTTTAGAATTAATCGGAAGTGCTTCTTCCTTCCATTGTCCTGGTATTGCTAATGAATCAAATGTAACACGTTCGCTTGTAGACTGTATTTGCATTGAAGCAAGTACAAGTTTTTTAATATCGTTATCAGTTGCACCAAGGCTAGTTAATAATATTCTAAACTTAGATGTAATTTTTCTACCAGGTAACCATGATGTTTTGAAACCACAATTAAAACAATGATAAACAACTGAATCGCTATTTGGAAAATTGAATCCTCCACGTTTCCGTGTATCGGGCCGTGATTGTCCATTATGAATGCACACCGGACAATTCAAGGTATGCCATCCACTAGGACTAACTTTTATGTTTATCGGAAGTAATGTTTTAACGTAATCTAGTATCACGCTCGTATTAAGATTTTAGTTATTGAACCTGTATTACTTACATTAGGTACATGCCTAAATTTTATATATTTTACGGCTAATGTCAAATTAAATGGATCTAATTTAGTTGTTGCTGATGTATAATCAACATAATCAGTAACAGCACCTAGTGGTACTGCAAACCAAGAACTACTCATAGTATATGTATCATCTAATGTTCCAAATACTGACACTTGTCCAAAATAATTATCTAGGTAAGTTACAAAAGTAATTAGCCCATGCTTATCAGCCGCATCGTATACTCGTATTGGTTCTGAATCAAATATACCTGTACTAGTTCCAGTTTCAATAAAAGTCGAAGTTGAAATACTATCTACTGGAGATACTATAATGGAATCCTCAATTTCAACATTTAAATTACCAGTACCAGCTAAATTTGTAAACAATGGCTTTTTAGTTCCGACCGTATCTTGAGTATAAAAACTTAAACGATACATACCGGGATCGATATGTTCAAAATCACTAGCGGCAGTAACTAAATCAAAACTACCTTTAGTACTGATATGTTTAGTACATTGAACATTTTTTATTAGTGTTCCGCTATTACTCACAATATTAGCATACACAGATACGTTATCTATCTGAATCGGTTTTCTATCTTTATTTTTAACTTGAAAATTAACCGTATTTTCAACTGATTTAATTAGTTTAACATTTCCTGCTTGCATTGTCAAGGCACCTTTTCCTGGGGAATCTTCTAAGTAAAACGTGTTTGCTATTGTATAAATATTCACAGTGATTTAACCCCATTATGTAATATTTATGGAATATGAACAAATTTTAAAACGCTTTCCTTTTTTGAGTATAATCAAATCTAATGATAAAGAACACGTCGGTATCATTCAACAAAACGATACGGCATTTATTATGTTTTATGATTACAGTTTAATTAAAGATAAAAAGTTAAAAGAAGAATTTATTTCATTAGGTGAAACTTGGTGGTGGGAATCAAACAGACGTATTCCCATTACATTGTTTCTTCATAAACAAATGAAAAAATTTTATCCTTACTTAACAGTTTTAACAGCAAAAAATGTAATAATCGAAAAGGGACACGAAATAAATTTGTTCAACTTTTCCGGAAAAAAAACTAAGCGAAGAACAATCGAACTAGTACAAAAATCTAGTTAATTGGATCAATTTTATCTAGTTGATCACATACTGAGTTACTTACTGCATTTATTAACAAAAGTCTTCTGTTATTATCTGTAGTATTTGGCATTGTGCTATGTAATAATCGACCATCCCATAGAATTAAAGTTCCTGGTGGTGCGATATGTTGTTTGTTATTATCTAAAAAGAAGTCCATATATTTTTCGTGATCTGTATTTTTTCCTAACTCATTTAAATCATATGTTATCACATGTGACCCTGGTACAAATGCTGTGCCGCCATTTTTTTCTGTAAGCTCATCAATAGTGATAGCTATTTGCATTCCAATTAAATCTGTTCTATCTTTGAATTCCCAAAATCTATAAGGTGTATCTACATGTGGTCTATATATAAGTTCTTTTTGTCTGTTGGAATGAGAACAATTTACAATAAAATCAGTTGCACGAAAAGTAAATGGTCCTAATAAGTCAGTACAAATTGGTGATAATTTTTCTTTGATTAAATTAAGAATATCACTATCATGTATTTGTGCAGTATAATAAAACAACCACGGTAGCTTCCACGGATCGGCAAGAGTCCAGCCAGCACTTACTGCGCCTCTACAAGGTGGTAAACTATCACATAATTCTTTTAATTTAGTAATAATTTCTGGGGTAATTTGAATACCTTTTTTCAATAAAATATCATTTTTATCCCTTTAACTAGCATATTAAGCTGTAATACAATAGCCATTGCATAACTTATTGCGTGTGCTTTTTTAAAATAATATGTACCATCTGTAGGCTTATCCCATACTGTCAAAAATACTGTATTCCAATCTTTACCTAATAAACTACGTTTAGCCGGTCTAATAATTGCTAACACTGCTGCAAGTTCTTCAACGCTGGTAGGTTTCATTTTACTTACAATATTATAATGTGCATGTATGTGAAATAATTTTTCTACGATTTCTGCATCAAGCAATAAATCCCAATTAGGATCTTCGAATATTAATTCATCTAACTTGTTTGAATCTATATTTTTGTATGCACTATTATTAATTACATCTAGTTTAAAAAATCCAAGATCATCGGCTTGTTTATAATCAATAATACAAGTACCATTTAAATAATCAGCTGGTACATTATGAAAATAAACGCCAGTTTTATGTTTCTTATTATCTGTTAGCTTTGCCGGAACATGCTTAAACAACTCTAATACTTTATCCCTGTCTGCTACATCTATATCAACATCAGTATTAAACGCCATTAAACTTCATTTCTTTTAGAACACTATTTGCCCAATTAATATCTTCTTGGTGTTTGCTAATTAAACGACTCCATTTGTTCAAGTCATCACCAAGCCATTCATCTAAATGTTTAAGTTCACTATCTTCCATCTTAGATAGTAATTGCTTTCCAATATCAGTGCCAACTGCTATCCATAAACTTAATTTACCATCACGTATAAGTTTTAATATTGTTGGCGAATTAGCCTTAATATAAAAATCCTGTATTGGTTTATTTTGTTCGTCTGCCCATTCTTGTATACATAATACAAATTTTTCTAATGCTCGTTGACACGATTCTTTGAGTCCGTGTTGTTTAATAAATTTACCATATGTTGCTTCCTTTCGCCAATGATCAACTTTTACATTATTGTCACATAACCATTCCATAAAGTCTTGATAACCTTTAATACGTGCTTCCAACACATACCTAGCGAACTTAATAAACTCCATATAATGTCGCGATTCTAAAAACTTTGTAATAGTAGCCTGCTTATATGTATTCCTTGCAAGAAACTTATTATAACACCATATGGCTACAATCATATACTTCTCATCCTTATCACCATGGTATAATTTTTTTGGACAAGAATGCGATGCTAATGTTGTTTCTTTAACAAACGATCTATTACAAAAGATACATTTAAATTTTGCCATCTATTTGGTCTATCATATTTTGAACTGCTTTTTTATCACTTAACAATATATCTATTTCATCTTGGTTTAAACTTGGATATAATAAACTGAATCTCTCTATCAGTTTTTCTTTTTTAGTTTTTTTACTAACACCTATCCAAGGATGATACTGATTTTTTCCAATACCAATTATCGACGCTAACATCCAACATAACTCTTTATGTTTATATAAAACAGAAAAATCTTTATTCAAAAATTCATTTGTCAACTCTAAATAATGCTCCTGCAATTGCTTACTACCCTTAATAGAACTTGTCCAACGCATTACCATGAACGGACTAAACTCTTTCTTTTGTTCATCAGATAGCTGGCTGTAGAATTCTTTATTACGCCTATCTACTGCACCTAGCATAGACTTGAGATCAATCTTTTTCATAATAAATATATTATACACGAAACAAGGTTGTTTTGCAACCTTTTATGGGGCACCACCCCGTAACGGTTAGAACCCGTAATAGGAGAAAACAAATGGGAAGACCAATTAATAAACGACATTTAGGTTCACCAGATGCTGGTAACGAATTAAAATGTCGGTTTCATACCGGAGCCGCAGAAGTAAACGGCTGGATAGTGAAGCAAAAAGGCTCACGTAGATATAAATGTTATGATGGCTCAACTTATGCAACTTGCAAATTAGTTGACAAAGCACAAGGTGCTTTGGTTGCCGGTGAAATGACTGTCACAGTAAAGGACGATGGCGGAACAATTCGCCAAGTCACTAAAATGACTGGTCATAGAGTACTTCTTGATTCAGGAAGTTCCTCTCGATGGACATTTACAACCTCGGCCTCAGATGATGCAGTGGAAATTGAAGAAGCTGGTACAGACGAAAGTTTTACCGCCGCTGACGATTTTGAAGCTGATTGATAACCATAAAGGGGGGCATTAGTTCCCCTTTACATCCATAGCTTTTCAAAATCCAAAATCTCTGGTATTTTTTGTATATCCTTTGCAAAAAAAGCACAAATATTTGAGTCTGACGATAACGGAACCGCAAGTAAATGTCCTATTTTAAGTTTTGGTACATACCATTTCTTTTCATTATAAACATTTACAACATCCAATGTACCAAAGTCAGGCATTATCGAACCACTCATATCAAGACAAAATGCAGAAAATTGTCTACCTTGTGTATGTACTAATGATATCAATTCGCATTCACCTGTATACTTGTCAGCTATAATAATATACCAATCCAACGGCATTAAAAATTTAAATCCGCCAATATTAACGTCTAAACAAGGTGTACTAAAACTTTCAAGAAATACCAATGGACAATATATGTAATCTGGATTATTTGCATCACTATAATCTAAGACTGCATAACGAACATCATCTATTAATTCAGGTATACGATCGATATCATATATACCATCTTCGAGTGTGTGTACTAACATATTACCATCTTACCTTTTCTATTGTGTATGGGTATCGAGCTTCATTATAAAATTTCTTACGTTCTGTAAGATGCCTTTTAGAAAACTTAGCAGAAGATGTTATATCCCAAACTTGGACAAAATCTTTATCTTTTGCTTTTCTAATGCCTCTTCCGATTGACTGTATGACACGGACAAAACTTTTGCCTGGCTCGATAAGGACTAAATTAAAAATCCTAGGCATATCGATGCCAACAGATGCAACACCGTAAGTAGCAATAATTACTTTGTTGTCAGCAGTTTGTACTTCGTCGTATTGTTCTCGTCGGTCTGCTGACTTGACCGCACCTGATATAAAAACACTTTCATCTCCGAGTTTTTCCTGCAACATCTTTCCTGCTTTAATACGACTAACAAGCACTAAAGTATTGCCTCCTTTAACAATATCTTTTAATAATTCTACAATATATTCTATGCGAGTTTCATTTGTAGTAAGATATGATAATTCACTAGAATAGGTATTGTACTGTACTGTATCTTGTAATTGCACGACATTTACTTTACAGTTTGCAAGTACTCCTTGCTCTTGTAAATCAGACGCTTTTAAACGATTTACAACACTACCTAAACTAACAACTAATGATACATATGCCCAATCTTCTTTTGGTATTGTACCTGTTAGTCCCCAACGAATAGGTACATTAGCAAACACTATTGTTAATAGTTTTTTAAGTACATCTGCTTTTGCCATGTGTACTTCATCTATTATTACTGTGTTGATTCCTTTTATTGCTTCTGCAAATGCTTCTGAATGTTCGTCTTTGCTTTTCTTTTCTAGTACATTGAGACTCTGCCAGGTGCATATCGTATGGGTTTTACCAATTTCCTTTCTATCCCCAAAATATACCCCGGCATCGAGTCCTAAATTAATATAATCTTTTTCTGTTTGGGTAACCAAATCCTTATTTGGTACAATAATTAATGTACCTCCATATTGTTCTACGCATTGACTTAGCGTGGCCGTAACAAGTGTTTTACCTGCACCCGTAGCAATTTCTTGTAAACTTTGTGGTTGTGATAAGAATTGATTTATAATACTAACTTGGTAATCTCTTAATATAATTGGTTCACCTACATTTTGATGACCTTTCGGCCATTTTTTATTCTTATGTGTATCCTGTGTAACAGTTATAAAATTTAATTCTTGTCCTTCGCGAGCATCTTCGATGTTAATATGATAACCTTCATTAACAAGTTCAGGTATAATATCTTCGAGGAGATTAAGAAAGGTCACACCACCAGGACTAAAATAACTAACACAACCATCCCAGCGACCTAATTTATAGGCGGGAACATGAAAAGCATAAGGCATAAAATACTTAAACTTCTTTTCAAGTTTACGCCTTGTAACTAAATCTAAATTATGTACTTTTACATTTACTTCATCTTTAATTTCAATCAAACAGTCCATATGTTTTGCCAAAAAAAAAGCCCCGAAGGGCTTTTTCTAAATCTTATTTTTATGCTCTACGCATACAAGTGACTTCAGCAGTTCGTTTCCACTTTTCTTCACCAAAACTCTTTTTAAGATCTGCAAGTTTGGTAACCATACGCAAACTAATTTCACGCATCTTTTCTTTGTTCTCAAAATCCAAATGGATCAAGCATTCCTTGACGTACAATTTGCTTTATTCTAAGCATCTTATCACGAGTTGTATCAAGTGTAAGGTCAAGGTAATGACAACGAGAAAGAATTGCTTCTAAGTGGTCTTTGATTTTAGTTTGTCTAGTACTATCAAACTTTAAGTTTGTAATAAAGATAACTGAACCTTTGAATTCAAATTCACCGGGAACACCTTCACGTCTTAGAAAGTTAGAATCCGAGTTCCAAGAAATCTTTCTTTTCTTACCACTATCAAGTGCGGCCTTAAGAATGTTTAATGCATCTTCATTCCAAAGAATACTATCACAGTCATCAAATACAACAACATTACCTGGATCGCTATACTCATAAAGTTTAGCATAAAGTCCTAGTGCCGTCATAGCACCTTTAACAACTACATACTTTCTTTTACTAGCACTGATATCATCAAACAAACTATGTTCATCTAATGTTTTTTCAACACCGTAACTTTTACCTACTCCTGGAGGTCCTGTTACAATCATTCCACGTACAATCGCCATTTTTAAGACTGGCCGCCATTTCATCTAAAATTTCAAAACGTTCTGCAATTTCTTTAATACGTTCTTCGTCTGTTTTTTCAGGCTTTACTTCCTCTTTTTCTTTTAGTTTTACTACTGGTGGTAACAAGGTTTTTGCAATCACGCTGTCTCCTTTGCTAAGGTTAACATAAGGTTCTGGTAAATGCTTAGTAGTTTTAACTCGAAGATTTCCATCTTCGGTGCGGATAGTAATAAAACCATCCCATCCATCTTTAGGTGAATTAAATGCCTGGTAGGACTTAACTAGCGTACCAGTAGTTCCAACCATTCGGTTGCCTCTGTAATTACCGCTTGTTAGTTTAATCTGTGCCATTGTGTCTCCTATGTTTGCCAGTGTTTGCCTAATTACTTACTTACTATACATACTATTATACGGTCTTGAGACCAAAAGGTCAACCTCTTTTACCTCTTTTACCTCTTTTTTATATATTTTTAAAATTTTGGGCTAGGATCGATAAAAACGAGAGGATCTTTATCAGTATTTGCCCATTCTGGATACATTTCTAACTCAAATCCATCATAATGTTTTAAAACAACAACAGTTTCTGTGTAAAATTCAGCTACGATTTTAGCCTCTTGCTCTGCTTTTTTTCTGGTTTTAAATAAAGTCATAAGGTAACATCTTCTAATCCTGCTACTCGCAGTTTAATTACATTGTTAATTTGAAATTGCTTTGCTTCAAGGCCCTTCATTAGACCATGATACTTGTTGCGGAGAAACGCAACCTCGTTTATTATACCTTGTAAATCTAAAACGGATTGTTCACCATCAACATATTTTTCAACATCTCTACTAGTTAACGCTCTTTCGTAATGTTCTAAGTATTTTCTAAAAAGCCGGCCTCGTTCTTTTCGCATTAAAATATTGAAGTGTTCTAATATGCTTTCAAGCTCTTGCAACTGATTAAATCTATGTGCAACAATGCCTGGGATTTCTCTAGACGATTTCTCAACGTTACCTTTCATAGAAACTTCTAGACCAACATTTTTAAGCTCACCATTAAAATGATCAATGCAACTAGGAATTTTACTTATGTCCCGTTGTATAATTGTGAACCAGTCAGACATTACTAATTTGAATCAAATACATCTTCTTCAGTTTCTTCATCGTCAATATCATATTTTGCTTCTATACAATAGTCGATTGTTTTACTGTACCCTCTAAGTCCAAGTACACTTTCTTCCATGTCATATCCATGATCATCAAATAGATCTATCAATTGATCTGTTGCTTCTTCTAAGTCTGCTTGTTTGTCAACATACGTTTTTAGATTATCAAATAGTTCATGAAAAAACAAAATATCACTATCCCTCATCTGCATTATCCGGCTCCTCCTCAATAGTTTTTTTATTTATAAGAACCTCGGCCATTTTAACAATGTTTTGAGCTTCGATATCTTTATTACCAACATCATTTATAACCCTTTGGAGTTTTTCACCGCTCCAATTTTTACGAAACTCTTTAATTTCGTCGCCCGTCTCAGGTGTGTATCTTAATTTATTTCCGTCTTTTACTAAAATGCCTGCTTTTTCAACTGGCTCTCCATCATCCACTATACGGATTCATTCCTGTATCATATGGTATTTTTAACTTGTACACTTTCAAACGGTTTAGCATAGCGTGTTTTCATTACTTTACACGCCGGCTCTGATACCTCTAACTTCTGTTATTTTATTGCCTGCTTCATCTTCTTTAAGTTTTAATTTTTTCATTGCTACCACAATACTCGAAGCATACACAAACCCTTGACCTGATATCTTATCATCTGGGTCAAACATATCCTGCGAAGCATACGTGTGGTTTGTACATACCATGCCTACATTATAAGCACCAATCATATTAACTGTATTACGAACCAGCGATGTTAAGGCTTTAGGTTTACGACCCATGTCACCTTTCATATTACCTGCTTCAAATTGATCAACATCTGTTGGTGTTAGTAACATACCCAAAGAATCTACAACAAACAACACTTTAGGTCGTTCTTCTTTTTCTTTTTCTGCATATTCTGCCTTATAGTCTTTCATAAAGTCACTTACAGTTCGAGCAACATCGTCAATCATTGACATGTTTAATTTTAGAAGTTTATCTTCTGCGGTATCAACATCAAGTGCATGTAACCATTTTTCATCAAGTGCATTTTCACTATCAATTAATACAACAAAGATACCTCTGCAATACGATTTTCAATTCTGTTTACAGCTCTTATCTCACCAGACAATCCTATTTCACCTGCAAAACAAGTAAGCATGTCAAGCGCAATATCTTGATCAGAAATCATTACTGATAAGTTTGTTTAGTGTGTAATTTCCTGTACTAATCCAATCTACTGGATCATGAAATCCAACAGCCATTCCTGGAACGGCTTTTGTAATACTAGTTCTAAATTTTGATATATCAAATGGTCTAGGCATGAAATCCTTAATGATTAATAGTAAAGGGGCCTCACGACCCCTTTATATGGTTATGAATTGTTCTTACGCTCACGAATCATCGCAAGAATCTCATCCGCCGAAGGCTTAGTACTTTCAGTTTCAGATGTCGACTGGTCTTGCGGAACTTGTTTTTCCTGCTCTTGTTTTACTTCAACAGGTTGTGTTACCGTTTCGCTTATTGGAGTCGTCGACTGAACTGTTTTTGTAGTACCGTCGGTGGTTTTACTCATGCCAGCTGGTGTATAATAGCTCCCGAATTTTGCAGGATCATATAGCTCGCCGGCTACCGAAGCCTCAAACATATCAAAGATGGCCTTGAGCTCATCATTGTTTGGTTGTTTCGGCATAAAATCATTAAGATTGTATAGCCCATTAGTTTCAATTGCAGTACGTTCAAACTCATTTAAAGCTCTTTCTTTACGAGCCCAGCCTGAAGTAGTATAATCTGCATACTGACCTTTTTGGGTTTTAGTTAATTTAAAGTCAGTTCCATTTTCGTAGTCAGTTGGAATCTCTGTAAAGTCAGGATCCATTAACGCCGCCGAAATAATCTTGTATATAGACGGATTAATAATAAATCTACGAACTGGATTCTCTGGAGAATCATCGCCTGTTGATTCGTTTTCAGTAACAAATCCTTGGAATATATACGATCGTTTCTTCCAGTATTTACGTGCTTCGTTCTCTAAATTGGGGTCTTTGAACCAAGGACGGATTTCTGCGTGGATAGGACATTCTTTGCCCCACATTTCTACACAAGGAACTTGGACTATAATATTACGTCCTTCATCAGCTCCTTTAATTCCAGGAAAAGGAATTTTAATCATCTGTCGTTCTTGCCAGAAGAAAGTATTCTCTGTATCTTTATCTGGTAAGAATCGCATTGTTGCGGTTGAGCCTTCTGGTATGTTCCAGAATGCATAGATTCCGTTATCTTGCGTGAAGTTACCGCCGGTCTTCTGTTCTTTTTCTATAAGTTTTGCTCGAATTTCTGCTAAGGTGGGCATAGTGATTCTCCTTTGTTTGCCTGTTAATTGCCTGGATCATAAAACGCTATCTGCATTTTATGAACTTTATTATAACATGAAAGGCTAACCTAAGTCAACCTTTTTTTGTTACATTCTTATTTATCTTCGATATTCCTTATTTCGTTCAATATACTCTTTAAGGGTTTCTGGCTTCTTTTTTACACTTTCAGTAACTACTTGTTTGTCTGTTTTTGCGCCATCTTCAGTAAGTACTTCTCGTTGTTTATCACCTTCTGTAACTATTTTTGATAATTTACGCATATCAGTATCTTCACTCATTTTTTTAACAGTACTTTTTATATTTTTATTATGAGTATGAGCTCGTTCTTTTAAAATGTTTAAATCAGTTACTGAAACCATTTCTTTAATACCATGATTCCTAAACCTAACATTATAATGAGAAACGTTACCATCATCTGTTAATGTATGTTGTTCACGAATACAATATCCTTTTCCAAATTCTTTATGTTCAACATGAACTGCACAATTATGTGGAACTTTTTCGGCTACTTCTTTTATTATATTAGCAAATTTACGCATTTTTGCACTTTCGCCATAATAACCATAATCTTCGTCTGTACCCATTCCAGCTGATGCCATAGCAGAATCATGGTCTCCGTCAACACGAGCATCCCCTGGACCACCACTAAACATTCCAGTTTCTTGTTCCCATTCATATCTCGCATCATCAATGATTGCTTCGTTACCATAATGGTTGATATCTTTATTCATATCGGCAATTTCATAATCAATATGATCTTGACTAGTACCCCATGCCGCCATTTCATCATGCACACCACCCTCAAGTACGTTAAGAGTAATTACATCACCGTTTTCGTCTACATCTGCGGTATACTTTACATAACCAAAAAACGTTTCTCCGCCTTTGCCGACCCATTCGTAGTCGTCAATTTGGCCGTCAATTGTCATATTACCTGATTCAGTAACTATACGTTCTGCTTTGTCTAACGTATCAATTTCCTCAGCCTTTAAACCGGCAAGGTGTTTTAAATGATCTATAGTTTGAATATCTGGAATCATTGTGCTACTCCTGCTAACTTTGTCATTCTTGCTATTGATGGGCTAATAATTGCCGGTTCAATAGCATCTTGCTTTTTAGGCATTTCTTGTTTTTTAACTACTTCTTCTTTTATAGCATCAAAAAAGATATCATTACCTGAAAGTTTGCTTAATTTTTGATTAAGGGTTTCTTCAATAACCTCAAGAGCATCTAGTTTCTTTTCGCTTTCAAAAGTAATATTTGTTTTTACCATACGAAGAACTTTATTTCTATCATCAACATCCATGTCTGAAAATCCAGTAGCAACTTCGTTCAATAATGTTTTAAGTTTTTCATTGATTGCTTTTTCACCAATGTATTCCAACCATTGTTGATTCTTAACTGTAACATCACTAAATTCGAAGTTACTTGGGTTGTTTATGTCGTCATCCTCAAACAAACCAAGTTCTATCTTATTTTCAAGAAGAGCAAGTTCTAGCCGTTCCATTACTGTACCTTCTGAAACTAGTTTAGAAAGGTAAGGAAGAACCCCTGCCAACCGTTCATCAAATGTGTGTTGTGTTAAGACTTCTTGCAATTCGTTTTCGACATTTTCGTCACTTTTACTCTCGTTATTAAGAGTTTCGATCGCTTCAGTATATGTACGAGAACTTTTAATATGTGTTAATGTTTCCTTAATAGTACCTATACGCAAAGTTGCTAATTCATGAAGTCCGCTTACGCTATCATTTTCATGAAAATTATGACGTGTAAACTTAGTAAAATTCTTAAGTTCACTCATTTCTTCGTCAAGTGCAACAATACCTTGTCCACCAGTATCAAACGGTGTCCCTTCGTTTGCTATGTGTCGTGCCATTGCCCTAGCGGGGAGTAAATTTTTGCTAGGAAATTTAAAACGTTCTCCTTGGGAGTTCTCAATATAAATTGATTTTATATTGCGAGCTCTACTACCACGTGATTCTTCATTAACAGGTTTTGCATGACGTACAACCAATCTAGTACCGCCTACATCCTGATAGGATGACTTTGAAGAACCATATGACTTTGAAAAAGAACTTTCGGTAATATCTGTCATATCTGCTTCCTTATTTAAATCGAAAATATAATCTTTAGGTTCTAATCTATGCCCAAACTTTTTAATATTAAAATCTATCATGTATTTTTTAGCTAAATGTTTTATTGTATTAATAGTATCTTTAAAATCGCTAAACTCTACTTCTTTACCTAGATGAATTTTAATTTCCTCGGAAGACGAATGTACTATGATATTATTATCAGTTACAAAAAACCGAGTAGCTTTGCCGGGGTTTATAACTTTTGATCCGTCTTCATCATACATGCGAATAGTATATCCAAATCCTTTTAATATATTGAATATATTTTCGCCAATTGTGTTTAGATCAACCGCCATAAATCATAACCCTTCTTTATGATATTTATCAAATAAACCCAATCGGCATGGGTAAGTCGGACGGGTCTGTCCCAAGCGGATCTATTAATTCCTCATAAGCACCTTCGTCATGTTTCGTTAATGTTTGAACAATTCGTACACATAACACGGCTGCCATTACTAAATCATCATGTTCTCCGTCTTTGGCGGCAAAACTTCTACCTCTAGCAACAAATACTTTGAGTTGTTTTATTAAATTTCTGCTATAAATTTTTATTTTTTGATTCTCAACAAAATATTTTAATCTAGCACATGCTTCTAATTTATTATTAAGCGTTGTTACCATACCTTTATAAAATTTTTGTCCTCGTAATTTAGGCTCATTAACTAACACTCCATAAAAATTTTGAAGACCTAACTCTTCTAGAACTTGAATTGATGCTTTGCCTATACCATTATTTTCTATACTATAATAAATGTTATTTTCATCTTCTTGTACTTTGTGTATTTCATCTAATATTTCTTGTAATAAATCTAATGTCTTGTATTGTAGTTTTATTATGTTGCCATTCTGCACATTGTTTCATACCTGGTAGTTCAAATACTTGAACAGCACTATAGTCTCCGCCGGTGCCTAAACTAGGATCTAACCCTAATACATACGTCATTCCTTTTTTAGGTTTATTATACCAACGTACTTGTCCTTGTTTATATAACGGTTCGCGACCTTCTAAACTTGCTAATATAATTGGGTTGATTAATGTTTCATCAAATATAATTGGTTCGCATTCGTGTTCACGTTTAAATCGTTCAATACCAATTCTACCTTGTTCAACATCTGCCCATTCTTGATCTCTGTCTGGATGTACTTCCCATGTAGCTAAGTAATGTGCAAAACCATTAATACCTGTATTAGTTTCCATGCCGTGTTCGTCTTGGTTCTTATTAGCATCTCTCCAAATCTGTGCAAATTGGTCGTCATCCATGTTTGGTGTTGATGTGATAATACATTTACCACCTGTTGCTAGTGTAGGTGAAAGTGAAGTCCAAAATTCTTTAGCAATATTTGGTCTAACAAATGCAAACTCGTCTAAGTATGCTAATGATATAGACAAACCACGTCCAGTATTTTCTGTTGTTGACTGTGCTACAATACGAGATCCGTTATCAAATTCCAACGATCCCTTGTTATATGCAGTAACACCAGCTCTAATAAAATCAGGCAGTGTTTCGTACGCAAAACGAATGCGTTGCATAATTTCACTGGCACCTGAATATTTGTGTGCCGCTATAAGAATAGTTTGATCTGGATTAAACATTGCATACCATAGCAAGTATCCTGCTGCACAAGTACTTTTACCTGTTTGCCGGGGTAGCATTGCAATAGCATATCGATAATCGTTATATGTGTTTATTAATTTTTCTTGATACTCAAATAAATCAAACTTAACTTTCCCTTTTATAGGGTGTTGTATATAACAATAATGCTTAACAAAATGAATTGGATCATCGATACAAATAGTAAATTCATCTATTTGTTCTGGAGTCCATTGCTGAGCTTGATATGGTTTTTTAATTAAAGAAGTGCTTGCTTGATTTAGCATCTATCTCGTATTATTGATTTCGTGATGCCGCTTCTTGACGTCTTCGGAGGGCACTTTTATATCCTGGCTGTCCAGGTTTAAGCGAAGTATTATACCCTGTATTTGATGTATTTGATTGTGTGCCCCGACGTTGGCCTGAAGGCCAATGCGTTTTACTATTTTTACTTACAGCTTTTGGTGCGGGTTTGTTTTTTTGTTTTTTTCCACTCCATTGAGATAGATCATCTGTGCCTACACTTAAATCAAGCGGGCCTAGTTTGTGTCCAAGTCGACCACCCAATTTAGCGTTGCCATCTTTATCAAACGCCATCTTGAGTCCACCTAGAAAACTACCAAGTTTAATGCCACCTAAGCCAATATCCCAACCAGCTTCTTCAACTGGGGTTGTCAGCTCTTTTTTTTTGAAGGATTGCCATTCAGCCATTAGCTGAACTTCGTTAAGGGGATTGTCGCCGTTTTCTGTGCCACTGTCAGCTTCTTTGCCACGAGTTTTACCAAATCCTCTAAAGGACATATCATCAATGTCACCAAGTTCCATAGGTGAACCACTAAATTCAGGTGATGCATTTTCAAAATCATCGGACTCGTGTTCGTATACTTCTTCTTCAACAGGACCTTCTTCAGGACCTTCTTGGGGAGATAATATTTGGATTGTGTCACGCATATCTTGAGTTGGGTGCATTCCACATCCGCCACCAACAGGTGCACCATCATCTGATGGAATTTCGGGTTCAGCCGGAGGTGCTGGAGCTTCATGTTGCACTCCTGCTAGTCTAACTAAATCTTCTAATTCTATGGACACCTTCATATTATTTCCTTGCTGTTTTTAATTTTAAATCTTTTCCTGGATTTGGTATTGTGTTCTGGCCGCTTAACGGACTTGTTTTATCACCTTCGGGTATTTCTGTTGCAGTCTCTGAGCTTTCGCTTGCAAAGTCAAACTTTCTGCTCTCTAAACCCTTAAGAAAATCTACATTATATTCACCGCCATAATATCTACCATCACTTTTAACTTCGTCACCTGAATATTCAGTTCCCATAATAGCTTCTTTAGGACCTTCGTCAGGAACTCCTTCTTCTTCAAGTTCATTAAGTGGATCAGCTAGGTTTCGAACTTTTAACTTATATTCTGGTAAGTTAAGATATTCGACTAGTTGTTGTTGTAATATATGAGGTGCAACTGGTAAATTTAATTTTGCATCTACAATATAAACATCTATTGCACTACCTTGACTAGCAAATTCTAGTGGCTTGGTTTGCGTCATTAATTTTCTAGCAGAAGAAATAGAATCAGGATTATATCGTTTAAAGAATACATCCATTTTATCATCAATGTCAGGATCTACTTTTTCTCCCAACGGAACTGCCATTTTAACACGCAAATCATATTGCTTTTTTGATTCGGTTAAATATTCATTTAACGATTTCATATTTTATTCCTTGTCGTCGTCTTTTTCTTCTCTGACTTCGTCTTCTTTTTCTTTACTTGCCTCAGAAACCATATCAGAATATTTTCTTAATAGTGTTTGGGCTGACTGATCCGGACTTGGCTGCCATTGACCTTCTTTAGATTCATCAACTTCATCTTTAGATTCGTCATCTTCTTTTGCTTCATCGACAACTTCTTCGTCTTTAGATTCATCAACTTCATCTTTAGATTCGTCTTCGTCATTAGACTCGTCAACTTCTTTACCTTTTTTAGCATCAATATGTGCTTGTAATGCCGGAGGCAAGGTGCCTTCTTCGACTTGTTCTTCGGATTCGTCGACTTCTTTGGCTTCGTCAACTTCTACTTCTTCTGCTTCTTGCACGGTATTTTGTGCATCAAGCATATCAGCATATTTGCGAAGTACAGTAACTGAATTGCTATAATCCATAGTATTTGTCCTATTTACTTTATGAGTGTGTTTTATTTATTTATCATTATTTTGTGATAAGGCACTTAACATTGAGTTCCTATCAGAAACAATAAAATCACTTGATTCTATTACTTTTGGTTCCTTGTGTGTATTTTGATCAAGGCGCATTTTTTTAAGTTGTAATTCAATAGATTTCAATTTTCTATCTGCTTTAGCATTTTTAGCATCTATAGCATTTTTTAACATATCTTTTGCCGCGGAAAAAACATGTCCTGCATTCCTATCTTCTACATTAAAACCTAAATCCATTAAGTCTTCAAACGCTTTTTCTGCTTTATCGGCATACCTATCCATATCTGGATCGGTGGTTTGTGTATCATGTACCAACGGCAATGCAGTATTAATGCGATCGCCCATATCAACTGCTGTACTAATGCTAGTTGTTGCTACAGGTATATCTTCCTTAGGTAACTTAGACGAATCAATTATTGGAGCTGACATTGGCATTTTAGTTGCTACTGGTATCTCTTTTTCGGGTTCTAGAGTAGGTTTATCTTCTTTTAGTTTTCTTGTCTTATAGAACTTTTCTGCTTCTACAGGATCAGCTAAATCAAACAAATCTTCTAATTTTTTAGTCATCTCTTTCGCTTCCCATAGTTATTAAATATTTCTTTTTCAGTTACAACACGAAACGTAATTCCTTTACGTTTACACCATTCATTAGCGGCTGTCCACTTAGCGGCATTTAATGCAACCGATGCTTGATCTTTCTTTGATTTTGCTTCAGTAATACTAGATTGAGTGCTTGGCTTTATTTCTACCATTTCCATTTTCTTTTGGCCTTTTTTATTTTGATATACAATAAGAAAATCAGGTACATAATTTGTGTGTTTGCCTGTAAATGGATTTCTATACGGAATAGAATGTCCTTCACTTGCCCATCCAATTACACCAGGATGATCGTCACACATTCGCATAAAAACAAGTTCCCAGCTACTTCGGTATCTTGGAGTATGTTTACCAAAATACTTTCCTGGATTTTTACATGTAAACGATCCTTGGTGGTATCTTGTGCTTCGCATCAATTACAATCCAAATATATCAGTGAATACGTTTATGCCATCATCTGGACCACCGTCGTCGTTGTCTCTTGTTTTGTACATTACATTTTCAAAGACTACACTCATTGTCCAAGTAACTGGTTGTGATTCTGTGTATGTCAAAGTATCATGCATGATACTGTTTATTACAGGATTATATAAAATAATAGGATCTAGCGGTTCGTTATTCATATTATCATCCCATCCTCTATAAACTATAATTTGCTTAAAAAAGTTTTTATCTTGTGAGGCTTCCGGAGGACTATAACCAAAATGACCTTGTTGGTCGTCCAAGTGAGTATCATTAGTTAATAATGTCGAATCGGCATTAGTTCTATCATTGTAATAATAGAAAAAGTATTTTTGATAAAATGTTTGAAAACTTTTATCAACTGTATCATAAAATATTAAATTTATCGGCGCATAATTAAAGCCAGTTTGTACTACTCGTTTTCTATTATATTGATTTACTATTTGGGTTTCAAAATCAACACGAGGTAGTTCTACTGATACTGCTAATGGGAATGACCCCATACTTAATTCCGAGCCTGAACCTGACGAATTAGCAATAAACTTAACGAAGAATTTGAACTTTTGTCTGGGCACCGCGTCTAGAGCGTCGCTAGGTGAACCCATAGTTCTAAAAAATTTTTCAGCTCGGTTATATAAGGCCATAATTAATTACTGGTTGTAGCACCAATATTAAGTCTAGATGGCGCTCTACTTAATAGTGCAACACCGTTCGCACCTGTTTGTTCAGCATTATCATATCTGATTGACAGAGTTACTGTCTGTACTTCCGTACCACTTGCGTAATTACTTTCGCTATATTGAACTTGTTGCAAGAAACATCCACTCATATTCCATGAATCTAAAATGCTATCTTCATTCGCTGGATTTGATCCGTCTAATGTTTCTATAAACATACCAAATTTATAATTTACACCCGCAATTGGCGCACTTTGAGCGGCATGATCAATTTGATTTTGTAATTGAGAAGCAATTGCTTTAATTACGTTACCATCTACATCATCTCTAATTACACACTGAATAGGTTGCCATGTGTGCTTACCGGCCATATACACTTTTGAGTTGTATACGTCTAACACAATTTCATCGTGTTGTATATCGGGTCTGCCGCAACTTACTAGGTTTCTAGTAAGTCTAATTAAACTATCGGTTGCGTTACTGCCTCCGAAGTTTTGAAATGTAACCCTAAACCTATACGCCAACTTTGGCATTAGGGTTGTACCTTCAGGTTGCGTTCCATCAACAGGTACTTTAAAATTGCTTAAAACAGCCATGAATATTCTCCGCAGTTTATCTATGCTTTATGTTATTTATTAGAATTAGGAGATTTAATGCAACCGGGGGTTGTATGAAAGGAGGGTTCCAACGCGAGCCGGTACCCTCCTAGTTGATGCTCCGGTCAACGGACCGGTGCGTCATTTCATATATTTATTAACTAGTACCTGCTAAGGATCCAGTGTTCAGTATTCTTACAGGAATATAAATGAATTCTGCTGATTTTGAAGGTTCTATTGCAATATCAATCCAAAGCTCATTCTTATCAATTCTTGTAGGTGTATTATTACTTTTATCACACACAACTGCAAAATCGTAAATACCTCGTTTTGCTTGAATATCACCAACAAATCTTTCGATCATGTCAAATACTTGCTCTTGTTAAAGTATCATTTGGTTCAAAAATTCCAACTAACATTTTTCCAGCATTCTCTCATGTATATAACTAGTCTTGATACATTAATTCTATCTAATGCACTTGCATTTCTTGCACGAGTCTTTTGTCCAAATACAACAAGCCCTGCTCCTGCCCATTTGATATAGGTTTTACTGACCCAATATTAAGTTCATCAGTACCAGCTGATAATGCAACAGGTGTAAATTCTGATTCGCTATTCAAATACCCAATACTTGTCCCATTCCTCCTCTAGTAATACCTGCTGGTGCAAACCAAGGGTAAGCAACCTGATCATTGTATGCAAGTTGTCTTAAAATAACATGGCTAATAGGCTGAGCAACTGTATAACCATCTGTATTTGTTGTTAATGCTCCACCTGGATACCAAGTTGCCATTTTATCATTTTTAGGACTTACTAATCCCTTTTCGCCATTTTCTACAGCATCAGTACCATCAATCCATGTACTAACTGCTGTTCCGGTATTTGCAAGTCTAAGCGGTGTGTCAACAACAACAAATGCTGTATCTTTTCTGTCTCCGGCTAACGTATACATTTCATCAGCACATTCAGTATATCCTGGTGCGGCAATTAAGTTAAAACTTAACGATTCTGCTCTTAAATCATCGCTTGTTAATGCGGCTTGCATTGCAGTAATAACAACTTTTCTTTGAGCATATCTACCAAAACATGCCGATCCATCTGCGCCTGTTCCGCTTTCTGAACGCCATTTCCAAGTAGTTGTCAATGCACTATCATACTTTTTAACAGTATAAGAAGTACGACATAAGTTCACTGCGAGCATTCCGTCCGGATATAATGCTGGATTTGGAGCACCTGTTAACAATGTTGCTCCTGTAGCACCATTAGTCGAATCATCTGCTGTTTCAGTTATATCACCAAATACAATACCTGATGGTGTTGTTTGATCAGCACTATCATGAGCTACCCATAAACTTGTACTAGAATTATAAACTTTAAACACAAGTTGTGGTGCGGTTGTTGTATCAACCCATATGTCACCATTACTTGGAGCAGTTGGTGTCGCTGTACCAACTCCGCTTAATGTTTTTGGCACCCACATGCCTGTTGCTTTACGATATACATCAATTGAGGTAGTTGATAATGTGCTATCATACCATAATGTGTTGTCTAGTGTAGTACCTGTTAAAGCAAGTGGACTGTTTTGTAAATTACCAGTTGCAGTACCAGGCGTAATTGATGCCCACGCTCCTGCTCCATCAGCAGATTTAACTACCATTGAAGTATCGCCGGCTACAGCCGAAACAGTAGCATCAACATATACACTACCTGCGGCTGGTGTTGCTCCTCCACGGATTGCAACTACTACATCACCTTGTACTAATCCAGTATCTGCTGTTCCACCTAATGTAATAGCAGTAAGTTTACCACTAGAATCAACAGTTGGGGTTGCGGTTCTATTAGTAGCACCATTCAATACAACGGTTGGTAAATCACTTGCACTATAACCTGTACCTGCATCATCAATTGTAATACTAGCAATATCGCCTGCTGTAATTACTGCGGTTCCGTATGCAAGAGTTCCTACTCCAAAACGTCCTGGTGAATTTGCTTGTGTATCTGTATCTAAAACAGGAGTTGTTAATGTTGTCCATCCTGCTGTAGTTGAACTATACTCTTTAAAAACAACATTCATTCCTGCATTTGCTGAAGATGTTTTAACCCAAACATCATATCGAGCACCAGCTGGTACACTTGTATGAGGTTGTACGTAAACATTAGTTGCCGCATAATTTCCGGCTAATCCTTGTAAATCAGCTTCAACAATTTCAGTCCATGTACTTGCGGCTGTCTTTTTATAGTATCTAAATCCAGCTAAACTTGTTCCAGCGGAATCAAGTGTTACGATTGCATATGAATCAACTGTTAATGCTGTTACTGTTGCTATAGCATCATTTGGAACTGCAAGAGCACCTACTCCGGTTATTTCTGCCGCTGTTAATACTGCCGGTGTTCTACTAACCCACGCACCATCACTATCTGCTTCAAAAATACCCCAGGCAGTCGACGTTGTATCAAGCCATACTTGGCCATCATTTGGAGGACCAGTTGGTTCTGTTACTGTGGCTTCTAGTTCGGTAGTATTAATATTTGCTCTTAATATATATGCTCTATTGGATATACCTAAAAACGAATAGGCCGCTAACAATCCATGTTCATTTGTTTCATGCCCATGTACTGCTGTCCCGCTACTAATTTTAAAAGTGGGTTCTCCATATGAGGTAAGTAAATCACGCTGGCTAGTTATTAAATATAATTTGCCTGCGGTTGCAAATGTTGTGTATGCCGCTGTACTTGCATCAGCCAGTGTTTTATCCTGTCCTGTTGCAATCACGATCACAGGAACAGTTCCAGCGCCTGCTCCGGCATAAAATGATTCATCTGTGACTGATACAGCCACTCCTGGTGATACTAATGTCGCCATTTAGATTCCTTAAAATAGTCTTGATCTGTTTTACATATTTAGTCGGTTGTAGGTATATATGGTGTTTAACCAATAACAAAATGGAGAGGATCTCCTCCATCTGCATAGGTTACAAGCTCTTGTTCTAGCTTATCCATCTGAGTTGCGGCATCTTGACGCAATGCCTCACCATTTAATGTAGTACCTCCTTGAGGTCCTGCAATTTGACTAAATTTGCTTCTAGCTTCTGCAATAATCATTTTTGATTCTGCAACTGCCCAACTACGTAACCAATATCCTGCATATGTATCAGATAATAAATCGTCCTCAGGTCGATAATTATAACAATGTAAAATAATAGATTCATCGTTAGATTTTATTTTTCGATGGAATGAAAGTGTTTTTGAACTACGCTTCCATGTAAATAGATATTCACTACCAAACATTCGACCAAGCATTTCTCTATGTTCAGCATATGCTTCAAATGTCAGTAGTCCGCCAGCTCGTCCTGAATGTAATAGATAGGTATTTAAATAAGCCGCTTCAAATGGTTCTATATCATTCCCGGTAGAATTTGAAATACCCGTAACTGTCCTATACGCATCTTTAACCTCAATTACAATATCAGGTAAAGTATAATCACTCTGGTCTTTTGTGAGTGATAATACCATCATGCTTTCTTCTGTAGCATTTGAGGAGCGTTGTCTGTAACGTTCCAACGCATGGTCAATGCTTAAATTATAATGATCAGCATCGAGTTCGACATCTACGATGCCTCCACCTAGACTGAGTTCTATATCTTTGATTAGTTTTTGTCGTGAAGACTGCGCCATATTGTTACCTCTTTTTAATATTTATGCAAGAGGTAACAGGGGGGACTATTTAAATATCTTAAGAATTATTGTATCGTCGCTGAATCGAGGAGTAAGTTTTGTTTCAACTGACTTAATGCTAGTAAACCACTTATCAAATTTATTTTTAGTAAGTCCTTTGCATTCTTTTAACTGTTCTATTGGTTTGCGAAGTGTTTTTCTTCTACTATTGGTTTCGTTTACATTTGTAAGTGTTGTACCTTTTACTTTAAAGCCCGAACTATCATCTGCAATTAAAATACCAATTTTTCTAAATTTAATCTGATAAACAACTGCGACCGTGGCACCAATTAATCCTATTGGCTTTTCACTTACAACTTTGAGTTTATCATCTTTAACACAATATTTTAGTTTAGCAAGTTGTTTTTCTGCACTTGCGGGTTTCTTTGTACGTTGTTTTCTATTAGCAACTGATTCGCCTATAATCATATCACATGCATCAAGAACATCGTTTAAGAATATCATAAAACGCTTTTTATCAGGCGTTGACATATGTGAATAACCTTCAACTAAATCTTCATCTGTTTTTTCATAGGCTTGTTTAAGTTCTTCAAGTTCTATCATATATTCACCTCTAAGAACTCTTGCATGAGCTTGGTTACATCCATTACTACGCAAATGAACAAGTGGTTTATTTTGTAATGAAACCATTGCCCATGTGTCTCCTTGGCTTGCACACATGTCTTTCCACTTTTCTAATTCACCGCCAATATCCCATGCCTGGTCTTTAATACGATCTTGAATAGTTGGTCCTACTGCACGAATTTCTTTAGCTTCATCTGTTTTTTCTTGTTTACGAAATCCCATTGTGCAAAGATATTCAATATGACGATCAAGTTTTTCATGAATTTCTATTGAATGTTCTACACCTCTTGATGCCATTCGAGCAAGCCAGCCGTAAGTTGAAATAAAAAATACTTCAGGACATGCTTTTACCATTCTAGCTTCGTCTTTACTGATTTCTGAACACTAATAAATTTTTTAGCATCTTTAATGTTCTTATGATAAGCATAATAATTAAATGCATCTCCTAATTGTGCTTTAGAAATTGCTCCGGCCGCCTCAGGCTCTGGTCCGGTATACTGCTCATCAAACTGTTGAGGACTTTTTCGTTTTTTAGGTTTTGGTGCATTTTTTAATAAGCCTTTTGCCATTTTATCCCTTCATATTTTTTAAAATGTTTTTCATTTCAGTCCAATGTGAACCGTCCTTTAAATTTGCGATAAGCTCTTTTTTACACTCTTTAGAACATACATAACCTGTGCCTTTTGGGCAATTAAACATCTTGCTAACATCAATTCCAGAATCGTTTCTAAATGTGGTTTTACAATTAGTACAAATCATATTATATGTTTTGTGTGTGTTTACATTCAGGAAATGCAGAACAACCTAAAAAATCTTGTTTAGTACGTTTTGCGGTTCGTTTAACAAGTAGCCCTTCGCAGTTTGGACACACATGTTTGTGACTGTTTACATATTTCCAAAGTTCTCGTGCTCGCTCCTTCATATTATCAAAGGCATTTACTGTTCTATTTACTCGACGTTCTACTTTTACAGGACGATCAGTTTTAAGATCATAAAGTGTAACACGAATTGCATCCGAACCTGACTCTCTAGTTTTTTTACTGTTTCGATCAACTGACGAAAAAATACGAATTGAATAACGGAAATTTTTACCTGACAATGCCTTCATAAAATCATCAGCATTGTTATGCTTTATAATACGCTCAAATATATATTCGTCAGTATGTGGATTACCAGCCCAATGTTCTGATTTTGGATCTACGTTATTAATACATTTAAATCCCATTTCATCAACTAAAACTTTCTGGGCTTGCTCGTATGTAAATTCAACGTATCTTGACATGTATTCTTTTCATTAATTATTAATATATAAGTATTATACTACCTTATAATCAATATGTCAACCAAAAACAACAAACAACTAATTTATATTTTCAATGCTATAGGCCATTGTGGACATTTTCTTACATGGGCATTGCAAGATGCTCTGGGTTATAGTTATTATAATATAGTTAAAAAAGATAAACAGTTTGAAATATGTAGTACCTCGGAAATTGGAAAATATTTGTGTATAGCATCATATTACCATGCATTATGCAAGACTCAAGAAGCATGGAATTACATAACTGATACAACTAGCTTAATGAAGGTTGAAGGTAAGCATATATTTCAATCGGAAAAAATTAAAACATTAATTCTTCAAAACGAGTGGAGAAGTAATTTGTTTGTTAATAGTGATGATCCATCTATTTTATGTTTTCTCCCAAATGGTAACTCATATTTTGAACGTACAAATGTTAAACGATTTGATAGACAAGAAATATTTAATCCTCCTGTAGCAATATCTGGCGTAAACAAATACTGTATTGAGCTAAACTTAGAAGATATAATTTTTAATAAGAATTATGATTTCGTTGAGTATATAACAGACCCTGTTGATATTGATAAACTGCATACAAGTATGTTATATTGGCACGAGTTTATTCAATGGAGGAGCAACCATCATCTTAGTGGTCAGGAATGTCAACCGAATATATCTTTTTCTTGTTGAGAGGATTTCCAAGCAAATCAACCGGATGGCCGATTGCCCGTAACATTTCATAAATGCTCATATCAGTGGTCAGGAAGGACCATATGTTTAGGTTTGTCAGGAATCGGCTCACTTTTTGGGATCAATTGAGAAACATCAAATGTGTAAAATTCAATTTCACCTAAAACACTTTTACTTTGAGTCTGATTCATAGCATCCTCGTCGACAAGTTCACCTTGAATAATTTCACCGTCTGCTTGTCGTCCAGATAGTTCTTCTTGTTTATCATGATCTTCTTCTGAGTATGGAAATCGATATGCAATTGGTTCTTCATCACCATGATAGGCTACCCAGTAAAATATCCAATCTGGTTCCTTAACTGCTGATGAAATTACAGTAAATTTTCCTTCTTTTACTTTATCTGTTGGGTATCCTAACATACTCTGTACTGTAATGTAAGTTGTTACAGTAAGAAATAATGTTAATGGTATTATAACAAACATGTACAGTTTATCAACACCATGTTGTATTAAGTCCCATAAAAATATAGTAAGCAATACTAACCATGCTACTATTAAAAAACTAAAAGTTAACATAACTATTCTCCTCTAAAAACCTACAGTCCATCATTTCTATGTATTTCATCATCATCAGCGGGAACACTAACATTATTTCTTCTAGTTCCAATTTGTTCCCCTTCTCCTTCGGGGTCGGCATTCATTGGTGTATTACCAAGACCAGGATTAATCCCAGTTGGTACACGTTTCCCTGCAAATTTCTTTTGCCTTTTATTCGTTGATTTTACATGACCTTCACGATCAATTGTAAATCTTATAACTGTTTCTTCACTACCTCGGCGAGGTAAAATAACAATCCCAGTATGTACTTCCCTATAAGGATTAAGTTTTATTATTTTTGTTGTTACTTCCATTGGTGCGCCTTCACCATTAGCGGACTTTATAGAATATAAGTGATTATTAACAATATATTCACCTGGCACAATACCTCTAATTGTCATTACTTCTCGATTTAAATAAATCTGTTTTACTGTACCATCACGCATTGTAACTGAATCATTAGATTTGCCAAGATCATCTTTATCTAAATGTAATAACCCGGCATGCATATTAGGGAATCCAACTATGTTACCTACAGGATCCTGCATCCATAAATCTATGTCATATGCAGATTGATCATCCCATGACATTATAATCATAAATTCAGCTTTAGCTTCAATGTCAGCATCTTTTTGTACAGGATTAATCAAAAGGAATGCTATTATAAACATGAACGCAAAGCCGATTAATATGTTGAAAAGCAAGTCGGTAAATGCCAAACTGCTTTTATATCGTGATTTACTCTCCATTGTGTAGGTTCTCGTTTTCAACATTAACTAGTTGAATTTTTAATGTCAGAGAACAAATTAAGCCAACCAGTGTTGTATATAAGGCAGTACTCATACCTAACGCCATTTGGGATAATGCTGTTTGAATTGTCGCTGTATTTGCTAAATCAATATTTGCAAATGCACCACTGAGCATTAATAGAAAGCCTGTTACAGTTCCAATCATACCCAAGGCAAGGCATGCTTCAGAAATAAACCACCCTAAGTCTATATTTTGAAATTGATGTTCAGATATTTTGTAACCGCCAATCGAAACAGTATTTAGCGAACAAATAGCTGCTATTATATCGATACCTTAATTTTTATTCAATTTTAACCATCATATAAATCTTGATGTAAACCGAAATAAACCGCTACACTTCCGGCAAGCACTGATAAACAAAAAATAAGCCACCATCGTAATAGTGCTTTCATGTCTTGACTCCAACTTTATTTTGTGTGCATCAAGACTTTCCCTTCGTGTTTATCTCTCAGGCTTAATAACTGATGCTAAAAACAATATTATATTTTAATTCAATAATACTGTATCTTTGTCTGTATTTAGCGAATCTAACCAGTCGTCGGGTTCAGGGGTTTCAGCAGATCGAATGATGCTTAATTGTTCTTTAATAAGCATCATTGCTACTTTTTCTGCATCAAATGGGGAGGCATCGGCTATTGCTTGTCCTACTCGGGTACCTTCTTCTTCGGAATCGTACCAAATAGATTTCCACAGGCCTATCTTGCCTTTTTCGGGTGTATAATGTAAATGAAGAATACCAACTAATCCTATTTCGTCGTTGGCAAAGCCTTGAATAATATCTTTTATACCCATGCTTGGAAAATATCGAAAAGCAATATTATGATACAATTTATACCTAAATTGTGTCTCCATTGCATGACGAAGCTCTCCGCGGAGGTTTTCATCTTGAACAAGTTCCATAACCGTATTTAAGATAAAGGGGGACGGGTTTAAAGATGGCTAATCAAAAAACAAAAAAACTACAAACAACGAACAACAAAGGCCCTTGCTACCGGGATCAACAAACAATCAATGTGCCCGGAATCAATGCTTATAGGGTTTATAAGTCCATGTAGAACTGAGTTTAAATGTAGCCTCTTTTACTAGCATCCACCTCTAACTTAGATCAAATTCTCATTACTGAGAATTGTCTCTTCTTCAATACTTAATTCTATGGATTTCTTAACATTATTTTCAAGCAATTTATCGTTTGCTTGCTGTTTTGACTTTTTTAAAGTCTTTACTGTTTCTTTAAATGTCGAAACTTGTTCTCTATCAAAAATAGAAACACTAAATAAAAGGCATAACACTTTCTTCTTTTCTATTTTTAATTTTTTCTAATTGTCCCTCAATTTCATCAAAATTACGACGAGGTTTACTTCTACTAAGTTCCGTATATAAACAAATTTCTTTATCAAGCCGGACTTCTTCTGCAAGCAGAGCAGTTACTCCGCATTTGGAATTTACCTGAGCAGTTTTAGCTCTTATACTGTAAAGAGTAGTGAGCAGATGTGTCCGCATTTGTATGTTATCAATTGTTTCCTGTAGTCGTTCAGCAACCGCATCTTGTGGTTTTGTGAACTCGTTGACATCAACTATTGTATCAACATTAATATTAGCAATTCGTGCTTGTAGTTCTTTTTGAATTGCCGCAGATTTACGAAGGTTTATTTTTGCCATGTTTTTCTCCAATGTTAGCCAAAGTGTTAAGTGTGTTAAAAAGCCTTTAATAGTATTATTATACTACCTATTTATTGAAAAGTCAACCTCTTTTTGCTATAAACTGCATAAATTTTGGCAGGTTTTGATTATTTTTTCCTTATTAAAAGAATTTATAAGTTCTTTTAGTTTATTATTCTGCATAATGCTTTCAACAGTATATACACTAAGATCATTCCAATTAGTATCTTCCCACCAATTTTTAACAGATGGATTCCATTCTGCATCGAACCAGCAACATGGATACAATTTTTTCGTTGATGATATGTATATCATATTGTTGTGTGTGCATTGTGGTTTTATATTACAATTTCTAGTTACCCATGGCGATTCATTGTTAGTAATTGATTTAGGAATATCATTATACCTATCTAATATTTGTGTACCTTTAGCATGAAAATTATCTAGGAGAGTATCGTTAGGTAGTAGGTTGTTTACAACTTTAAATTTATTAAAACCTAATTGTTTTGATAATTGTTTTGCGGCGGCTATTTGATGTTTATTGTGTTTAAAAGGAATAAACTTCCAACCGGCATTTCCTCCAGCATTAATAAATGTTTGAGCGTTTTCCATAATTTTATTCCACTCTACACCGACTCTATAATAATGATTGGTATCCTCTAATCCATCTATAGCAAATTCTAATAGACCATTTTGTGAAGAAAATAATTTTGCAAGATGCTCAAATGTTTCCTTTTTACCTAATGATCCATTTGTGTGTAAACCAAAACTTATATGTGGATTATATTCTCGTGCCTTTTCAAAAATATCTGCAACTTCTGGATTGGCTAATGCATCTCCGTTGTTACCAACTGTTATAAAATAAGATGCATCTTTAAACCAAGTTGTTGAAAATATTTTATCCTCTAAAAAATCTACACTAAGATTTAAATTATATGTTATATTAGGATTTTTCCAAACTGTACCATCTTCCTTAAAATTTATTCTATTACAACCCAAGCATTTTGCATTACAATATGAACTAATTTCAACTTCTATTCTTTCTGGTATGTACGTCATGCTTCACACTTTTGTTTACAAAGGAAGCAAACTTTTTTATTTTCCCAAGTTTTTTCTAATTCTTTTACTTTATAACTATTAAGAGCTTCTTCAATAGAATATTTGGTTAGATCATTCCAGTCGGTATCTTCCCACCAATTAAAAAATTCTGCGTTATTGTCAGATGTGTTATTATAAAAATCACAA